>CAIVJV010000384.1 GCA_903906325.1 uncultured Gemmatimonadota bacterium | reverse complement strand
GGGTCAGAGGGCGGCGGAGGGGCAGCAGTCGGCGAGGACGCAGTCGCCGCACCGGGGCCGGAGCGCCGCACAGGTGCGGCGTCCATGCCAGATCATCAGGTGGGAGAGCTGGGTCCAGCTCTCCCGCGGGAAGAGGGGGATAAGCGCCTGCTCGATCTTCACGGGATCGGTCTCGCGGGTGAAGCCGAAGCGCGCGGAGAGGCGCGCCACATGGGTGTCGACGACGATCCCCTCGTTCTGCCCGAAGGCATTGCCGAGGACGACGTTCGCCGTCTTGCGGCCGATCCCGGGGAGGCGGACCAGTGCGTCCATCTCAGCGGGGATCTCGCCGCCATGCTCGGCGACCACCTGCTGTGCGAGCCCGAGGATCGACTTCGCCTTATTGCGATAGAACCCCGTGCTCTTGATGACCGCCTCGATCGCCTCGAGCGACGCCTGTGCGAGCGCCTCCGGGGTCGGCCAGCGCCGGAAGAGCTCGGGGGTCACCATGTTCACGCGCGCGTCGGTGCACTGCGCCGAGAGCACGGTCGCGACGGCGAGCTCGAAGGGATTGCGGTACGTGAGCTCGCAGTGCGCATCGGGATAGGTCGCGGCGAGCCGACGCTGGATCTCGAGGGCGTGCGCCCGCAGGGCCTCGCCACGCAGGCGCGGCACCCGCCGAGGCTTCGTGGTCTTCTTCGCGGGGCGAGCGACCCGGGTGCCGGCCTGCGTGCCGGCCTTCTTGGCGGCCATCGGGTCAGCGCGCCGCGAGCCGTCGCCGCTGCGCGAATGCCACCACGTCGTCCACGGACCGCGTGTTGAGCACGTCGCCAGCGGTGAGCCACCCTTTGCGCGCCATCCCGATCCCCAGCGCCATATTGTCGAGCCCGTCGACCGAGTGCGCGTCGGGGCCGATCACGATCGTCGCCCCCGCCTCACGGGCGGTATGACAGAGGCGCCAGTCGAGATCGAGGCGGTGGGGGTCGGCGTTGAGCTCGAGGGCGACACCGACGCTGGCCGCCTTCTGACTGATCGCGGCCATATCGATCGCGTAAGGCTCGCGGGTGAGCAGGAGCCGCCCCGTCGGATGGCCGAGGATCGCCATGTGCGGGTCGTCCATCGCCTTCAGCACGCGATCGGTCATCTGCGTGGCGTTCATCCCGAGCCGCGAATGCACGGAGGCCATCACGTAGTCGAAGCGATCGAGGACCTCCACCGGATAATCGATCCGCCCACAGGGGAGGATGTCGGCCTCGACCCCCTTCAAGACGCGGAAGTCGGTGAAGCTCGCGTTGATCGCGTCGATCTCGTCGTGCTGGCGCTGCAATGAGTCGAGGGTGAGCCCGCCGGAGTAGAACGCCGATTGCGAATGATCGGAGATCCCGAGGTAGCGCCACCCGCGTGCGCGAGCGGCGGCGGCGAGCTCGGCGATCGTCGCCCCACCGTCGGAGTACTGCGAATGGCAGTGGAGGACCCCGCGGATCTCCGGCAGGGTGACGAGGGAGGCGAGGCGTGAGGTGGCGATCGCCTCGGACTCGCCCATTCCCTCGCGCAGTTCTGGAGGGAGCCAGGGGAGCCCGAGCGCGGCGTACAGCGCGGCCTCATCCCCGAGTGGGACCGCGGTCCCCGTGGCATCACGGAGCTGCTCGCGGTCGATCGAGCAGCCTCGGAGGGTGGCGCGCGCCGCGACCTCTCGTACATGCGCCTCGCTCCCGGTGGCGTGGAACCAGGTCACCACGAAGGCCTCGGTGGGGACGCAGTGGAGGACGAGTCGCAGGCCGTCATCGAAGCGGATCGCGACGGTGCGTGTCCCACTCCCGACGGAGTCTCGGACACCGGGCGCCCGCGTCAACGCGGCACCGACGCTCTCAGGGTCGCGCACGCAGGCGGCGACAATCTCCACCTCGCGCACCGTCTCGCAGTGTCGCCGGATGGCGCCCGCGATCTCGGCCCGCACCACCCCGGGTTGCCGGCGCACCACCGCGAGCAACCGCTCCGCCTCGGCACGGCCATGCGGGAGGAGGATCTGCGCCCCGCTCTCCTTGAGCCAGGCGATCCCGCGCTGCACCTGCTCCGCCGTGCGCGCGCCGAATCGGGGGAGCTTCGCGAGCCGTCCGTCGCGCGCGGCCTCGTCGAGCTCCTGCAACGTGTCGATCCCCAGCCCCTCATGGATGCGGCGGATGCGCGACGGCCCCAGCCCGGGGATGCGCAGCATCTCGAAGAGCCCTTCTGGGGTCGACTCGCGGAGGCGATCGAGCAGCGCGGCGTCACCGGTCGCGTTCAGCTCCTCGAGGACCTCGACCACCTCGGGGGCGAAGCGGCGCTTGTCCCGCTTGAGGAGTTCACCCACTGGGCGTGCTTCATCGGCGGCGAGGGAGCGCGCCGCATCGGCGAAGGGGGCGGGCACCGCAGGATCCTCCCCCTGCAGCTCGAGCAGGGCGACGATCTCGTGCAGGAGATGTGCGGCGGCGCGGGAATCCATCTCAGGGAATATAGAGGACGGCCGGGGGTGATCCGCCTCAGGGGAGCGCGACGTGGCGAGCGCGCTGCCCGGTCACCCCGCGACCAACGACTCGGTGTCGTCGAGGAAGGTGTCGATCGCGGCCTCGAGTGCCGCGGGCCGCTCCACATACGGCACATGGCCACAGTCGTCGAGCCAGCAGTGCCGCGCGTCGAGCGCCTCGGCGATCGCCGCGGCGGAGGCGAGGGGGATCGGGTCCTGTCGCCCATGGACCACGAGCGTGGGGATCCGCAGGGGACGGAGCGCGGGGAGGAGGTCGAAGTCGCCGAGCGACTCCCAGGTGGATTGCTGCACGCGACCGGTGACCCGGAAGGGGGTGAGGTCGCGTGCGCGCTCGGGGTCCGCGAAGTAGCCGGCGACGCTCAATTCGAAGATCCGTTGCTGGTACGCCGCCGGGTCGTGCGCACGGAGCCCGCTCGCCTCGAGTTGGGCCCGCAGCTCGGCGATGCGTGGGCTCCTCTGCCGTGCGGCCATCTCGGCCTCGAAGGTCGCGCGATAGGCGCGGCTCACCGGGGCCGGATTGATGAGGACCAGCCGGCGTGGCACCGGCCCGGCGCGTCCGCCGGCGGATTCGATCGTGTAGAGCAGGGCGAGCAGCGCCCCCCAGGAGTAGCCCACGAGGGTGAGGGGGCCCGGGGCGAGCTCCCCGATCACCGCGGTGCAATCGGCGACGTGCGTCTCCCAGGTGATGGGGGTGCGATCGTCGGTCTTGGAGCGTCCCCCGCCGCGCTGATCGTAGAAGAGGGCGCGCCGCCGACGTGCGAGACAGAGCAGTTGCGGCAGGAGGTAGTCGTGATGCGCCCCCGGCCCCCCATGGAGCACGAGCAGGGTACTGGTCGCGTCCGGCGTCGAATCACCGGCCTCCATCGGCCCATACGCGCACCAGTAGAGCGGCGACGCCGTCGTCTGGGTGGTGCCGGCGTGGTCGGGCGTGGGGATCGGTGGCATACGCGTCAGAGGAAACTGCACGCGACGCGTGCGGTGTTGCAGTGCACGCGCACGGTGTCC
Organism: uncultured Gemmatimonadota bacterium; assembly: GCA_903906325.1. Classification (GTDB taxonomy): domain Bacteria; phylum Gemmatimonadota; class Gemmatimonadetes; order Gemmatimonadales; family Gemmatimonadaceae; genus Pseudogemmatithrix. The sequence goes on along the minus strand of CAIVJV010000384.1, from coordinate 344 downwards.
TGGATGTCGCGGCCGTAGCCCCCCGCGATCACGATCGCGACGGGGACGCCGATCGCGCGCGCCGACTCCAAGACGAGCGCGTCCCGCCGCATGAGGCCGTCGAAGGTGAGGCGGAGTCGGCCGAGGGTGTCCCCCTCGTGGGGATCGGCACCGGCGAGATAACAGACCAGATCGGGGCGGGCGCTCGCCAACACCCCGGGGAGCGCGGCAGCGAGTCGCTCGAGATACTCGGTGTCCTCCGTCCCATCCTCGAGCGCGATATCGAGCGTGCCAGGGACCTTATGGAACGGGTAGTTGCGTCCGCCGTGCATCGAGAAGGTGATGCTCTCCGCATCCCCGGCGAG
>CAIVJV010000383.1 GCA_903906325.1 uncultured Gemmatimonadota bacterium | reverse complement strand
TCCTCGCGGCCGAGCATCAGCTCTATCCTCGCGTCGTCGCCGCGCTCTGCGCTGGGACCCTCTCGCTGGGCTCCGATGGTACGGTCCGTGGCGCGCCCCCTGTCTCTTGATCCCTGTCTCTTGATCCCTGTCCCTTGATCCCTGGTCTCTGATGCCTGTCGCCCTGCTCTCCGTCTCCGATAAATCGGGTCTCCTCCCCTTCGCGCAGGGGCTCCGTGACCTAGGCTTCACCCTGCTCTCCACCGGGGGGACGGCCAAAGCGCTGCGCGAGGCGGGGCTCGCGGTCACCGATGTGAGCGAGGCCACCCGGTTCCCCGAGATGCTCGACGGGCGGGTGAAGACGCTGCACCCGGTGGTGCATGGCGGACTCCTCGCCCGCCGCGACCTCCCCACGCACATGGCGGCGATCGCGGCGCATGGGATCGAGCCGATCGATCTCGTCTGCGTGAACCTCTATCCCTTCCGAGAGACCGCCGCGAAACCCGGGATCCACGCCGACGAGGTGATCGAGCAGATCGATATCGGGGGGCCCTCGATGCTGCGCAGCGCAGCGAAGAACTTCGATGCGGTGACCGTCGTGGTGGACCCGGCGGATTATGGCCGGGTGCTGGAGTCCCTGCGTGGGCTCGCCGCGCCCGCGGGTGATGCCGCCACCGCGGAGGCCGTGGCCGGGGGCGCGCGCACCATGCGCCGCGAGCTCGCCGAGAAGGTCTACGCGCACACCGCGGCCTACGACGCGGCGATCGCCGCCTGGTTCGCCGCCCAGCGGGGGGAACGCTTCCCGGAGCGGCTCTCGCTCAGCTACGAGCGCGCACAATCCCTGCGCTACGGCGAGAACCCCGATCAGGCCGCCGCCTTCTATGTGGAACGGCCTGGGGTCGGGCTCGGCGCGCTCCAGCAACTCGGCGGGAAGGAGCTCTCGTTCAACAACCTCCTCGACCTCGAAGGGGCGATGCTCGCGATCGATCCCTTCGGGACCGAGGTGGCCTGCGCGATCGTGAAGCACACCACCCCTTGCGGCGTGGCGACGGGGCGCACCGCGCTCGAGGCGTACCAGAAGGCGCTGGCCTGTGATCCGGTCTCGGCCTTCGGGGGGATCATCGCCTGCTCGGTCCCAGTGGACGAACCCTGCGCGCAGGCGATCGCCTCGCTCTTCGTGGAGTGTGTGGTGGCGCCCGCCTTCACCCCGGAGGCGGTCCTGGTGCTCTCGGCCAAGAAGAACGTGCGACTCCTCCAGGGGAGCGCCCGCGAGCTCGCCCCCTCCCTCGATGTGAAGGGCGTCCGTGGCGGCGTCCTCGTGCAGGAGCGGAGCCGGCCCGTGATCGACGCCACCGACTGGACCGTGGTGAGCACGCGGCGTCCGACCGACGCCGAAGCCACGGACCTCCTCTTCGCCTGGCGCGCGGTGGCGAGCGTGAAGTCGAATGCGATCGTCCTCGCCCGCGACGGCGCGACCATCGGGATCGGCGCGGGCCAGATGTCCCGCGTGGACGCCTCCTTCCTCGCGGTGCACAAAGCGCAGGCCGCCGGGCACGCCACCGCCGGCGCCGCGCTCGGCTCCGATGCCTTCTTCCCCTTCCGCGACGGGATCGACCAGGCCGCGGCGGCAGGGGTCACCGCCATCGTCCAACCCGGCGGGTCGGTCCGCGACGCCGAGGTGATCGCCGCCGCGAACGAGCATGGGATGGCGATGGTCTTCACTGGTCGACGCACGTTCCGCCACTAGGTTTCACCAGCTTGCCGCGATCCCCCGAGCCGCATCCGTCATGACCTCTCTCGACACCCGCCCCTCCTACCTCGCCGCCGCCATCGCGGCGGGGCTGACCTTCCTCCTGTACGTCATCACCCTCTCCCCCGAGACGGCGATGTGGGACACGAGCGAATACATCGCGGCGGCGTACACCATGGGCCTCCCCCATCCGCCGGGGAATCCCTTCTTCGTCCTCATCGGCCGGGTCTTCTCGCTCCTCCCCTTCGGCTCGAGCATCGCGATGCGGGTCAACCTGCTCGCGGCGCTCTCGAGCGCGGTGAGCGCCGGGATGTGGTTCCTCATCACGGAGCGCGTGCTCGTCGGCTGGTTCGCCACGCGCTGGCAGCGGGTGGTCGGCGGGGCCCTCGCCGTGGTGATCGGCGCGACCGCCTTCACCGTCTGGAGCAACTCCGTCGTCAATGAGAAGGTCTATACCGTCTCGCTCGTGGGGATGGCGATCTCCGCGTGGCTGATCGTGCGCTGGTGCGATGAACCCGATGGTCCCAAGGCCGACCGCCTCCTCGTGCTCGTCGCCTATCTCTGCGGCCTGGGCTACGCGAACCACATGGCGGGGATGCTCGTCCTCCCCGCGGCGGGGATCGCGGTGCTCATACGGAAGCCCGCGACGCTCCTGCGGTGGCGGCTCATCCTGGCCGCGGTCGGTGCGCTCGTCCTCGGCGCCACGCCCTTCGCCACCCAACCGATCCGTGCCGCACACTTCCCTGCCATCAATGAAGGGGAGCCGACGGCCTGCCGCGAGCAACTCGAGCTCTCCTGCACCCTCTCCGAGGGGACGTGGAAGGCGTTCAAGTACAACTTCGATCGCGGGCAGTACCAGAAGCCCCCGGTCACCGAGCGTATGGCCCCCTTCTCGGCGCAGATCGGGATGTGGTGGCTCTACTTCAAGTGGCAGTGGCTGCGCGATGCGCATGCGGAGCGCCCCGCGCTGCAGGGCGCGCTCGCGAGCCTCTTCTTCCTCCTCGGGCTCCTGGGCGGGTGGGTGCATTGGCGACGGGACCCGCGCAGCTTCGCGTTCTTCGGTCCGCTGATGCTGACGCTCACCCTCCTCCTCATCTACTACCTGAACTTCAAATACGGCGCCTCCCAAGCGCCGGAGCTGGGACAGACGGTGGATCGCGAGGTCCGTGACCGTGACTACTTCTTCCTCTGGAGCTTCTCCGCGTGGAGCGTCTGGGCCGCGCTGGGGCTCGTCTACGTCTGGGAGACCATCGCCGTGGCCTTCGGTCGCGAGACGGTGACCGTCGGCGCCGAACGCCTCGAGCTCCCGACCACGCGTGGCTGGCTCCTCGCCTCCCCCGTGCTCGCCCTCGCCTTCATCCCGATGTGGGGGAACTGGCAGGCGGCCTCACGGGCGGGAGAGACCGACACCGCGGACTTCGCCATCGACATGCTGAATTCGGTGGAGCCCTATGGGATCCTCGTCACCGTCGGCGACAACGACACCTTCCCGCTCTGGTACGCGCAGGAGGTGCTCGGGGTCCGCAAGGACGTGGTCGTGGCGAACACCTCGCTGCTCAACACCGAGTGGTACACGCGGCAGCTCATCCGTCGGCCCGTCTTCGCGTACGACGAGGCGCGAGGCCCCGCCGCCTTCCGTGGGCAGACCTGGGTGACGCCGACCCAGCCCGTGCTCAAGATGTCGTTCGATGAGGCGGATGCCGTCCCGCTCGGGCAAGACATCACGCGGCCGGTGGTCTTCCAGAAGGGGAACATCCGCGCGACGATCCAGCCGCGGTTCCTCCAGCGGGCCGAGGCGCTCGTGCTGCGCATGCTGAACGACAACGACCAGCGGGCGATCCACTTCAGCCGGACCTCGGCCACCTTGGCGGAGGAGCTCGGCCTCGGCGCCTACGTCGCGATGCAGGGCCACGTCCGCAAGGTCTATCCCGACTCGCTCGTCGCCTCGGACAACTTGATCCCGATGCCGGGCGAAGGGTTCGTCGACCTCGCTCGGAGCACCGCGCTCTGGCAGGAGTTCCGCGCCCCCGCCTCGTTGAGCACGCGCGGGGACTGGGTCGATGCGCCGTCGCGCGGGATCCCCTTCTTGGTGATCAACACGGGGATCATCACCGCTGAGGCCCTCAATCGTGCGGGGCGCCGCCCGGCCGCCGATTCACTGATCGCTGCGACGCGGAAGATCGCGCTGGGCGTGCGGTTCGATGACGTCGCGGCCAGCCTGCAGCCGGAGTGATCAGAACCGTAGGACGAGGCTGGTGCGCAGCAGCGTCGGTGCGCCCGGCGTGAGGTTGTCGTCGTTGTGCGCGGTGAACCAGTAGCGGGTTCCCGCGAGATTCTCGGCGTTCAGCTGCACGCGCAGGGCATCGGTGACCGCGACGAAGAGCCCCCCATCGAGCCGGGTGTAGGACGGGAGGGTGACGTCGTTCGTGATCGAGGCGTACTGCGCCCCCTGATGCACGATCCCGAGCGCGGCACTCACCCGCGGCCGGAGCATCACACGGTTCCAGAGTGACGCGCTGGTGCGCGGCACGAGTGGGGCGCGGCGCCCCGCGGGGGCCGCGACCGTGGTCGCCGTGATGCGCGCGTCTTGGAGGGCGAGTGCCCCGATCATCCGCCAGCGCGACGTCACCTCCCCCTGTGCCGCGACTTCGAGCCCCTCGGCCCGCTGGGCGCCGGTGAGGACGACGGTGCCAGGGACCGATCCCGGCGCCGTGGTGTTGGTGCGGTCGAGCCGGTAGAGCGCGGTGCTGACGAGGAGCCCCTCGGTGGCCTGCCACCGTGCGCCGATCTCGAGGTTCTCGAAGCGCTCGGGCTCGAGCCCCGCACGCGTGACGTCGAGGGTGTTGAACTGCTCCCCCGACTGCGGGAGGGCCGAGGTGGTCCATCCGCCGTAGAGCGCGAGCGTCGGCCGCGCCTCCCAGACGAGCCCGACGCGAGGGGAGACCATCGCGTCCGTGCGATCGACGTCCCGCGCCCCCGCGCGCCGATCATCGAAACCGAGCGCGAAGCGCTCCCAGCGGACCCCGGCGATCGCCGAGACGCGCGGCGACAGTTGGATCTGGTCCTGCGCCACGAGGGCGAGGAGGTCGAGGGCATTCCGATTGTCGATCGCCGGCCCCCGATTGAAATCGGGGACGAAGGTGCGGCCGCGGTCGGCGAGGGTGACGGTGCCGCCTGCGGTGTTGATACGGCGATTCCCGCTCTGCTGCCGACCCCCCTCGATCCCGATGAGGACGGTGTGACGCTGGCCGGCGAGGGTGGGCTCCCAGACGAGATCGGTCTGGGCCAGGAGGTTGGTGCGATCGGTGGCGCTGGTGTACGCCGCCATCGCCACCGTGCCCTGCGAGGAGATGGCGCCACCGGGAAAGACGTTGTCGTAGAACTTGGCGTAGTCGCCGTACGAGAGGACCGACCGCAGGGCGAGCCCGTCTCGTATCTGGTGCGTGAGTTCGACACGGCTCGTCGCGACGTCGATCGCGCTCCGCGACCACTCCGGATTCCCGAAGAAGGCCGTTGGGCTCCCTCGCCACGGCCGACCGTCCTGCGAGGGGACCCCACGATCGACGATGCGATCGTCACGGAAGCGCTCGCCAGCGAACTCGAGTCGCGTCGCCGTCCCCAGCTGGATCCGGATCGCCGGAGCGAATCCGCGCCGCGAGAGCGCCATGCGGTCCCGGAAGGTCTCGCTCTCCTCCGCCATGGCGTTCACCCGGACGGCGACCCGTGTATCGATGGCGTATCCGAGGTCGGCGGCCACGCGGGCCTGGCCGTGGGAATCACGCACGAGATCCAGCGCGCGCACGCGGCGACCATCGGCGACTTTGGACACCCGATTGAACGCGCCCCCGCCGGTCCCACGCCCGAGGGTGAGTGCGGCCGGCCCCTTGATGACGTCGACCCGCTCGACGTTGTACAGATCGCGGAGATACTGCAGGTCGTCCCGGATGCCGTCGACGAAGAAATCCGCCGTGGTGAGGGTACCTCGGAGCACGGGGGCGTCACGATGGCCCTCCCCCTGCGCCATGGTGATGCCGGGCACATAGCGGACCAGGTCCCCGAGTCCGGTCATCGCCTGATCCTCGATGAGTGCGCGGGGGATCAGCGTGACCGCCTGCGGGATCCGCTCGATGCGGGTGGGGGTGCGGGTGAGGGAGCGGAGCGAGGTGGGGCGATAGGTGCGCGGGACCCCGACCACCTGCACCTCCGCCAGGCGCTGGGCGAGGGAGTCGGTCTGGATGGTGTCGGGAGTCGTCGCGGGTGCCTGCGCGGCGAGGGGGGCGGGCGGGACGAGGAGAAGCGACCCGGCGAGCAGGGCCAGGACGTGCGGGACGGCGCGCGATTCAGGAACGGAAAAACCCAGCAAAACTATCCCCTTTTGTCACATGAGAACGTTTCTCAACTGAAGCGAATAGAGTCTATTCAATCCCGAATGAAATAGTCAAGTTCATCTTTTTTCTCACTCGACTATCTTCTCCCAGCGTGGGAGGAGCCACCGGCTCCTACCCCCGGGAGGGTTGGCAGAATGGCTATTGCAGCGGTCTTGAAAACCGCCGTCCGAAAGGACTTCTGGGTTCGAATCCCAGGCCCTCCGCTGCACACACACCACGAGTCGCCGCGACCCGCTCCACCCGCGCACGGGACACCCGCACCGGAGCACGCGCCAGAGACGCCGCGATCGCATCGCAGACGCGCCTCTGCCTTGCCCCACCCCGCCGCACCCGCGACATTACGCGTTCGCTCGGCTCCGTCTGCCGGCGCGAAGGAGACGTGGCCGAGAGGCTGAAGGCGACGGTTTGCTAAACCGTTATACGGGCTTAAACCTGTATCGAGGGTTCGAATCCCTCCGTCTCCGTGGTACGGGTCTGCCGCGCCCTCGCGCCGGTAGGCCCGTTCGCACATCCAGACCCCGATGACCGCACTCACTCCGCCGCGCCTCCGCTTCGCCCCCTCGCCGACCGGCTATCTCCACGTCGGCGGGGCGCGCACCGCCCTCTTCAACTGGCTCCTCGCCCGCAAGACGGGCGGGCAGTTCCTGCTGCGCATCG
>CAIVJV010000382.1 GCA_903906325.1 uncultured Gemmatimonadota bacterium | reverse complement strand
GGGAGCCTCACCGACCGAAGCTCCCGAGCGACGAGGTCACGGGGAGGGCCCGTCCTCGCGCGGGTGCCGCGCTCGGCGCGGCGGGCCCCTCGAGGGTGCTCACGAACGCCGCGGTGAAATCGTAATCGTCCTGCACCGCCGTGACCCGCCCCTCGATCAGGCTCCCCGGCGCCGCATCGGTGCGCACCCAGGTGACGCCATCGATGTCGTCGGCCTGCCAGGGGAGGCGCCCACGGGCGAGCCCCTCCGCGTCGGCGGCCGCCTCGATCAGGACCGGGGCCGTGGCTCCGAGGCGCGCCTCATACCGCTCCGCCGTGATGTGACGCTGCAGCTCCTGCACCGCCTCGAGTCGCTCGCGCTTCACGCTCTCCGGCACATCATCGGCGAGCTGGGCGGCGCGCGTCCCCTCCTGCGGCGAGTAGGTGAAGACCCCCACCCGCTCGAACGCGATCTCTCGGAGGAAGTCGAGGAGCTGCGCCACATCGTCCTCCGTCTCCCCCGGGAAGCCGACGATGCAGGTGGTCCGGATCGCCACCCCCGGCACCGCGTCCCGGAAGCGCGCGACCTTCTCGCGGATCGTGCGCTGCCGCTCGGGCCGTCGCATCCGCTCGAGCACCGCGTCGGACGCGTGTTGCATCGGCATATCGAGATACCGCACGATGCGCGGGTGCGCGGCGATCACCTCGAGCAGCCTCGGCGTGATCCCCGCCGAGTAGAGATACATGTTGCGGAGCCAGGGGATCGAGGTCTCGCGCACGAGCGCCTCGAGGAGTTCGGGGAGCCGGACGCCATCCCGGCGGTCCCGTCCATAGTGCGCGAGGTCCTGCGCCACGAGGTTCACCTCGCGCGCGCCCTGCAGCTCGAGCAACTGGGCCTCCCGCACGACGTCATCGAGCGCGAACGAGCGATGCTTCCCGCGCATGAGCGGGATGGCGCAGAAGGCGCAGCCATGGTCGCACCCCTCACTCACCTTGAGATAGCGGACGAAGGGGGTATCGCCGGCATACACGCGCTGGCCCGGATGCACCGTCTCCGGATCCCCGATCAGGCCGCGTGCCTGGAGGAGGGGGACGAGTCGTTCGGTCTCCGAGGCGCCGAGGAAGAGGTCGACCTCGGGGAGCGCCTCGACCAATTCATCCTTGTGCCGTTCCACCATGCAGCCGACGGCGACGACCGCCGTCGCACTGCCCTCGCCCTTCAATCGCCCCGCCGCGACGATCGCGTCGATCGACTCCCGCTTCGCCGCGTCGATGAACCCGCAGGTGTTCACGATGATCACCTCGGCGTCCTCCGCCTCGGTGACCTGCACCCCGCCATGGTCGATCAGCTGGGCCCGATAGCGTTCCGAATCGACCGTGTTCTTGTCGCAGCCGAGCGTGACGACCTGGAATCTCACCGATAGTTCCCGAACTGCAGCTGGACCCCGAAGTCCTCGCCGCGTAGGAAGCCCATCACCGCCTGCAACTCGTCACGGCTCGGCGAGACCACGCGCACGGTATCGCCCTGGATGGAGGGTTGCACCTTCTTGAACTTCTGCGTCTTGATCGCGGCCACGACCTGCTTGCAAGTCTCCCCGTCGAGCGCCTGCTTCAAGGTGATCACCCGGCGCCAGGTGTCGCCTCCCGCCTGTGAGGGGTCGCCGGCGTCGAGGTTCTTCACCGGGACGCCCCGCTTGATGAGCTTGCCCTGCAGGATGTCCCACATGGCACGGAGGCGCATGTCGGT
>CAIVJV010000381.1 GCA_903906325.1 uncultured Gemmatimonadota bacterium | reverse complement strand
CTCGTCGTCCTCGCCTATGACGTCTCGAAGGTGGAGCGACTGAACGGCCAGCGGCTCGACGGGGCCCTCGTGCTCACGCCGGGGACTACGCCGGCGGGGCAGTCGACCATCGTCCGGGGGGTCCCGGCCACGGGGACCCTCACCGTCCGCGCCCCCTGGGGCCCGCTCCTGATGAGTGCGGAGATCAGTAGCGACGCCGCCGCCACACTCGTCCGGGCGCGGTACGGGATCCGTCCCCCGTTCGCGATCGGCGCCCGCGTCTCCCTCTCCGACCTCCTCTTCTTCACCCCCTACGGCGCCGACCCCAGCACCGTCGAGGAGGCGCTCCCCCACGCGATCCCCACGCAGAAGGTCCGTGCCGATCGCAAGCTCGGGATCTACTGGGAGGCGTACAACACCAATCCGGCCGGCGAACCGATGACCATCTCCCTCGTCGTCGCGCCGGAGACCACCGAGGAACGCGGCGGGGTGGCACGCGCCTCCCGGGCCCTCCGGCTCTCGCGGAGCACGACCCCGGTGAGTCTCACCGTCCAGGATCGCTCGGCCCTCGGCAAGCGCACCTCCCCGCGCTCGGTCGAGGTCGATCTCTCCGGGCTCAAGCCGGGGGATTATCTCGTGCAACTCGAGATCGAGGTCGCCGGGCAATACACCGTCCGGGCCGACCGGCGCCTGACCGTCGTGGCACCCTGAACCAGACACTAAATTGTACGCCGTGACCCGACACCTCTCCCTTCTCCTGGCCGTCGCGATCGCGACCCTCCCTCTCGCCGCCTCGGGGCAGAAGTCCCGTCCATCGACCGACGCCGCCTCACGGCAGGACCCCACCGGCCTCGATCGCGAGCGCATGTACGCGCGCCGCAATGCGCAGCTCGACAGCCTCTGGCCGGTGAAGGGCCCTGAGCCCCTCCCCGGTGCGATCCTCCCGGCGAAGCGCATCGTCGCCTACTACGGCAACCCCCTCTCCAAGCGGATGGGTGTCCTCGGCGAATACGAGCCGCAGCAGATGCTCAAGATGCTGGACGCCGAGGTCAAGGCATGGGAGCAGGCCGACCCCGAGACCCCGGTGCAGCCCGCCCTCCACCTCATCGCCGTCGTCGCGCAGGGCTCCGCGGGGAGCGATGGCAAGTATCGCGCGCGCATGGGAGACTCGTTGGTCGAGCGCGTCGCGCGGTGGGCCGAGTCGCGGAACGCCCTCGTCTTCTTGGACGTGCAGGTCGGGCTCTCGACCTTGCAGCAGGAGCTCCCGCGCCTCGCCAAGTTCCTCGTGCGGCCCAACTTCCACCTCGGGATCGACCCCGAGTTCTCCATGAAGGATGGCGGGCTCCCGGGGAAGAAGATCGGGACCTATGATGCCGCCGACATCAATTACGCCACCGAGTTCCTGCAGGGGCTCGTGCAGCAGCACAAGCTCCCGCCCAAGCTGCTGATCGTCCACCGCTTCACGCGGAAGGGCGTCACCAACTACAAGAACATCGTCCTGCGGCCCGAGGTGCAGATCGTGATGCACATGGACGGGTTCGGCGCGCCCTGGCTCAAGCTCGACAGCTTCCGCGAGTATGTGAAGGCCGAGCCGGTGCAGTTCGCCGGGTGGAAGCAGTTCTACAAGCCCAAGAACGACAGTCCCCGGACCCCGATCTCCACGATCGCCAAGTTGAATCCCAAGGTCCTGTACATCCAGTATCAGTGATGGCCGAGGAGCCGCTCGCAGGGCCGGGAGCGGGGGCGGAGGCGGGGGCGTTGCCCCCTGAGCTTGACGCCTGGATCGTCGCGATGCCCAAGGTCGAGCTCCATGTCCATCTCGAGGGGGCGCAGCTCCCCGAGACCAT
>CAIVJV010000380.1 GCA_903906325.1 uncultured Gemmatimonadota bacterium | reverse complement strand
GTGATGGCCTTCGTCGCCGTGATCTTCGCATCGCCACTGCATTCCTCCACCCTCTTCATCGCCGGCACGGGACTGATGGGACTGGGGGAGGGGCTCTTCGCGGTGGGAACGCTGAGTGCTGCGATGGGGCTCCGCGACGTCACGCAACACGGGATCGCGCTCGGGGCGTGGGGGGCCGTCTTCGCGACCTGCGAAGGGCTCTCGATGGCCACGGCCGGCGTGATCCGCGACACGATGGGTGCGGCGATTCGGTCGGGGAGCCTGCAGGGCGTCTGGGCCGACCCGAGCGTCCCCTACACCGTCGTGTACCACGTCGAGACGCTGTTGTTGTTCGCCACGCTGCTGGCCCTCGGGCCACTCGTGCGGTTGGTCCGGTCGGGCGCGATCCGGCGCGCACCCGACGCGGAGTTCGGCCTCGCCGATCTGCCTGCGTAGTCGTCTTTCATCCCAGGGGGGAGGAATCATGGAGTACATCGATGGTGCACAGATCGCCCTGTACGCGTTCTGGGCGTTCTTCGTCGGGCTGGTGATCTACCTGCGCCGCGAGGACAAGCGCGAAGGGTATCCGCTCGAATCACCGCAGGGACCGCGCGAGGGGTGGCCGACCGTCCCCGAGAAGAAGGAATTCATCCACGTCACCCAGCACACGGACGGAGGGTCGCACTGATGTCGGAGCTCAAGGCAGTCCCGGTGGATCACTGGAACGGGTCTCCGCTCGTCCCAACCGGCAACCCGATGATTGACGCCGTGGGCCCGGCGGCCTACGCCGACCGCGCGGACGTGCCGGACCTCACCGCGCACGGCGAAGCGAAGATCATCCCGATGCGCGTCGCGCCGAGCTTCTCGATCGCCGCAGGCGACCCCGACCCGCGTGGGCTCCCCGTGAAGGCGTGCGACGGGGCCGTCGCCGGCACGATCGCCGACCTCTGGGTCGACCGCTCGGAGCCGCAGATCCGGTACTACGAGGTGAAGCTCGCCGCGAACGGCGCGCATCGCCTCCTCCCCGCCGCGCTCGTGCAGTGGCCGCACTTCGGGCTCTGGGGGAACGACCACGTGATCGTGAAGGCGATCACCGCGGCGCAGTTCACCAACGTCCCCACCACGAAGCGCGATGATCGCATCACGCTCCTGGAAGAGGACAAGATCATGGCGTACTACGCGGGTGGTCACCTCTACGCGACGCCCGATCGCGCCGAACCCTGGATCTGACATGACCACCTCCGTCCTCGGCGTCTCGGCGACGTCGCCCCGTGCGCGGGTGCATGGCGTCGCCGAGGCCCTCCCCCCCGGGGAACGGGTGCTCTGGGAGGGCGCGCCACAGCCGCGCGCCCTCGCACGGCACCTCCTGCTCGTCCGGCCCCTGACGACGTACTTCACGTTGATGGTGGGCTGGTGGGTGCTGGCCAATGTCTCCCGGATCGGCAGTGCCGAGTTCTGGGGACCGGTCGCCCTGCAGCTGACGCTCGTCGCCGTCGTCATCGGCGGCGCGCACGGACTCGCCCGATGGATTGCCGCGAGCACGACGTACGCCATCACCGACCGGCGGCTGGTGATGCGGCTCGGTGTCGTCTTCCCGCTGACCGTGAATATCCCGCTCGCGTATGTGCAGGGTGCGCAGGCGCGGACCTTCGGCGACGGGACGGGACAGATCGCGCTGCAGCTTGATCCGAAGGAGAAGCTTGCCTGGATCGTACTCTTCCCGCACGTCCGGCCGTGGCGGATCGGTCGTCCTGAGCCGCTCCTCCGTGGCCTCGAGGATCCTGCCGCCGTCGGCGCGATCCTGCGTCGCGCCACCCTCGGCGAGTGAGGCCCCGATGAGCGTTGAAATCCACTTCGAGGCGGAGCCGGGCGCCGCCTCGGCGATGC
>CAIVJV010000379.1 GCA_903906325.1 uncultured Gemmatimonadota bacterium | reverse complement strand
TGCTCTGGCGGTATCTGATCGCGGCGGTGGTGCTCACGCTCTGGGTGGGGACCCATCGCTACGCGCGCATCCCCTCGAACGAGATGCTGCGCTTCGTCGTGCTCGGCGGCGGCGGACAGGCGCTGGTGGTCTTCCTCGCGCTCTCGTCGCTGGCGTACATCCCCGCCGCGACGTTGGCCTTCCTCTTCTATACCTATCCCGCCTGGGTCGCGGTGGCGCAGCTGGTGCGCGGGGTGGAGCCGCTCGATGGCCGGCGGGCCGGCGCCCTGGCGCTCTCGTTCGGAGGCATCGCGGTGATGGTCGGGGTGCCGGCGCTCGCCACGACGGCCGCCCTCGACTGGCGTGGCGTCGCGCTCGCGATCGGCGCGGCGATCCTCTACGGCGCCTACATCCCGATGATGCGCACCCTGCAGCGCGATCACCCCGTCGCCCCGACCTCGGCCTATGCCAAGATCGGCGCGGCGTTGGTCTTCCTGGTGCTGAGCGTGGCGCAGCGCGAGTTCACCTGGCGGTTGGGCGCCGAGGCGTGGGGGATCCTCCTGGTGCTCGCGCTCATGAGCACGGTGTTGCCGAGCGTCTTCTTCTTGATGGGGCTCGTGCGGTTGGGACCGGTGCGCACCGCGATCATCTCCACGATCGAGCCGTTCCTCACCGCGGTGTTGGCGGCGGTGGCGCTCGGGCAGGGGATCACCCCGCCGACGTTGCTGGGCGGGGCGTTGATCGTGAGCGCGGTGGCGGTGCTGCAGTTCAAGCGCGACCGGGTCGCGTAGGCCCCGCGGCGAACGTCAGGCGCGCGCCTCCGCGGCGCGATGCCGACGGAAGAGGAGCACCCCCCCTGCGACGGCGATCGCCGCGAAACTGAACCATTGCGCGGCATAGGAGCGGTGCGGCCCCGCGTCGATCGTCGGGAGAGGAAGCCGTTTGGGCACCCCCTCGGCGCGCGCGGCGGAATCCGAGGTCATCACCAGTTGGAATGGGGCGATCGGCCTGCCGATGCGTGAGGCGAGGGCCGCGCGATGCACGGCGCGGAGCGGCCGGGCGGGATCGCCGGGCGGTGCCACCCCGGAATCGGGGAGGGGGATCAGGTAGCCCGAGAGGGTGCGGATGGTCTCCCCCTCCGCCCAGCGCGAGCGGTCGACGGTGCTCGCATCAGCGGAGTAGACCCAGCCGCGGATCACCGCGACCACCGTGTCCGTCCCCTCGCGCTCGAGCGGGGTGAGGAGATGCACGCCAGGGGACCCCGCACTGCCGCGGCTCGCGAGGACCTGTTCGCGGTCGTAGCGGAAGCGGCCGGTGACGGTGACGCGGCGCCACCGGAGGGCCGCCGAGTCGCGGGGGACCTCGTCGAGGGGGACGGGGGTGGCGGTGAGGCGGTCGGCGAGCCCGGCGTTGAAGCGCGCGCGCTCCTGATGGCGGGCGAGCTGCCAGAGCCCGAGTCGGACGAAGAGCGCCGCGCAGGCGAGTGGGATGAGGAGACCGAGGAGGGTGCGAGGGCGCACGGCGTGGGGCACGGAAGTCAGACGCGAGGGATTTCGGGATTACGAGAAGGCTAATGACCACGCAAGCTACGCAGGGTGAAGGCGCGGCTGCTCCGGTATCCGATCCTGGGCGTCCTCGCCCTCGCGTCGAGCCTCCTCAGTTGCGGGCGAGAGGTCACCTCCTCGGCGGCGCGCTCGTGAGGAGACCGTGATCCCTGTGCCGCGGGGCGCGCGGGGCGCCGGAGGGGCGCCGGAGGGGCGAAGGCGGCGCGGGACGGTCGAGGGGGCGTCGGTGCGACCGCTGCGGGGTGCATGGCGGGGTGCGGCTCCGGTTCCAGCGACGCGGGACCAGCTGACCGCCCCCGTGGCGCACCGCACGGCGCGGTTGCGCTGACCGAGCGCGGGGTGCATCCTCTGGCCGATGCCCTCCCTCCGCGCGAAGCTCCTCGACCATCTCGGTCTCCACCGCCCCGAGCTCCGCGCCTGGGCGATGTACGATTGGGGGATCTCCGGGCAGACCGTCGTCGTGATGACGGCGATCTTCCCCGTCTTCTTCCTGAGTTATGCGGCGGCCGGGCGCGACGAGGGGAGCGCGCTCCAATGGTATGGGATCGCCAAGACCGCCGCGGCGATCGCCGTCGCGGTGATCGCCCCGCTCTTGGGCGCGGTCGCCGACTTCCGCGCCGCGAAGAAGCGATTCCTCGGC
>CAIVJV010000378.1 GCA_903906325.1 uncultured Gemmatimonadota bacterium | reverse complement strand
GTCATCCCCTCCATCTCATGCCGCATCCCCATGGGGCGCGCCTCCTGCACCGGCTGCTGCCGGTCGGCGAGCCAGGTCTGCATGATCCGGATCTCGTCCTCCTGCGCATTGATGATCCGCGAGGCGAGGGTGAGGATCGCGCGGTTCGTGGTGCGCGTGGGGGCGAGGCGGGACATCGCGATCGCCTGCGCATGATGACTGATCATCCCCTGCATGAATTCGACGTCGGCGGTCGTGTAGGGGAGCTTCGCGCTGTCGGCGCGGGCCTTCGCGATCGCGGCTGGGGTCGACGGGCCGACGGTGGGGACCACCGGGGCGTCGGGGAAGCCGGTGAAGGCCGCCACCGCGGGCGAGGACTCCGGGGTCGGTGCCGTCGCGATCGTCGCACTCGGCGCGCAGGCCCCGAGCGTGCAGAGCAGGAGGACGGCGGCGACGCGATCGAGCCGCACATGCGTCAGCACCCGTCGGAGCCATCCTGGGCGCTCCGTCGCCTCGAGTCGCATCACCGGCACCTCGAAGGCCGTGATCAGGTCGTCGATCGTCACGTCGATCTCCCGCTGGAAGGCGAGGCTCACCGCGCGGGTCCCATCGAAGGTCGGCGGCGCGGTCACCGGCACCTTGATCAGGGCGTCGTAGGACCCCACCCAGCTCCGGACGAGGGCATCGAGCGCATCCTGCCGTCCCGCCCGCGCCACGAGATAGGCATAGTTGTCGAGGACCGACCGATCACAGACCACGACCTCGGCCTGCGCCCCGACCGCGATCTCCTCGGCGATCTGGGCGTGGAGGATCCAGGTCTGCGCCTCGATCGTGGTCCCCTCATTGATGGGGAGGGGGCACCGGCGCGCGACCTCCTTCACGAGGTCCACCGCTTTGTCGCGGCGCTTGAGCTCCGCGGCCAGCTCGTAGCAGAGGGTGGTCTTCCCCACCCCGTGGGTGCCGAGGAACGCGACCTTCAGAGGAGCCTTCATATCGATGGGAAGTTAGCGCCCGGCGGAGGGGGGTGGAACGCAGGGTCGGTTCGGGTGGTCCGCGCGCCGATGAATCTTGACGGGAACCGAGTGCGGGGGCACTTTGTCCACGTACCGAACAAAGCTCCTCCCCCTCATGGCTTGTCCGGAGGCTCCCCCGATGCGGTCCACCCCGGTGTTGCGCCTCCTCTTGGCAGGTGGGCTTCTCGCCCTCGTGCGCCCCGCACCGCTCGCCGCGCAGGATCAGCCCCCGCGCCCCGCACCGGCCACCGCGACCGCCCCCGCGCCGGCCGCATCACACGCGATTCGCGTCGTCCGCGACAGCCTCGGCCATCGCCTTGAGGTCGATGGACGGCCGCTGATGATCAATGGGGTGAATTGGGACTACATCCCGATCGGGGAGAACTACGCCTACAACCTCTGGACGCAGCCCGACGCCTTCATCGTCGAGGCCCTCGAACGCGAGATGCGACTCGTCCAGCGGATGGGGGCGAATGCCATCCGCGTCTATGCGGGGATCCCGCCGCGGTGGATCACACACATCTATCAGCGCTATGGGATCTTCACCATCGTGAACCACGCCCTGGGCCGCTACGG
>CAIVJV010000377.1 GCA_903906325.1 uncultured Gemmatimonadota bacterium | reverse complement strand
GGACCGTGCTCGCCCAGGGGATCCCGAACCGCTCCGCGAGGATCGGGACCGCGAAGGCGAGGGGGTGACTGATGAAGAGGTCGGTGTCGCGCACGCGCGGGAGGAGCGCCGCATGCATCGCCGCCACCTGCGGGGCGACGAGGTCCTTCAAGATGTACTCCGCCCCGCGCCACCGATTCATGAGGCGCGAGACCACCGCGGTGTCGGTCGGGCTGACATCCGGCGGGATCGCGTGGAAGTGGAGCCCCGCGGCGGCGACGACGGGGGCGAAGTAGGGCATCGTCGCGATCGTGACCGCATGCCCTCGCGCCTGGAGGCCGAGGCCAAGGCCGATCGAGGGATCGACGTCGCCGTGCGAGCCCCAGCAGGCGATCAGGATGCGCGCCATGGCATGAAAGGTAAGGGGCGGCGCCGATCCCTCGGCGCCGCCCCTCTGATCCCTGATCCCTGACCCCTGCCGTCACACCGGGAACAGCATCTCCCGATACCGCGGCAGCGGCCAGTAGGCGTCACCGATCATGACCTCGAGCTGATCGGACACCGCGCGGCAGGCCGCCATCGCCTCCGCCCCGGTGGAGGTGAGGAAGGTCGCGCACTTGGAGACGTCGTCGTGCAGCGCCTGCGCGCGCGCGATCGCGGTGTGCAGCGCCGCCGTCTTCCCCTGGAGCGCCGTCACCAACTTCCCGACCTTCTCCGCCGCCGCCTTCTGCGGGACGGTCTTGATCCCACCCTGTTTCGCCTTCGCGGCGCCCTCAGCGAGCATGTTGAGGTAGCCGTACCCGGCCGGGAGGATCTGCGTGTCGAGCATCTCGGCCAGTGTCTCCATCTCGATCAGCAGGTCCTTCACGTAGCGCTCGACGCGCACATGGTAGCGGCTCTCGAGCTCGGCCTCGTTCAGCACGCCGGTGCTCGTGAAGAGCTGCTTCGCCCCCTTGGTCTGGAGCTGGGCCAGGGCCTCGGGCGCCCGACGGAGATTCAGGAGCCCGCGCTTCTTGGCCTCCTTCACCCACGCCTCGCTGTAGCCGTTCCCCTCGAACCGGATCGCGCTCGTCTCCTTGAACGCCTTCTGCACCACCTTGAGCGCGGCGTCGTCCACCGACCCGCCCTTCTTGAGCTCGGCGCGGAGGGCGCCGATGAGCTCGATGATCGCCTCGGCGACGACGGTGTTGAGCACCATCACCGGGAAGGCGATGCTCTGCGACGACCCCACCGCGCGGAACTCGAACTTCGCGCCGGTGAAGGCGAAGGGCGAGGTCCGGTTGCGGTCGGTGTTGTCCTGCTCGATCTCGGGGAGCTTGGCGACGCCGAGGGTGAGCATCGCCTGCTCCGCCTTGGTGCCGGCGCGACCCGCGATGATGTCCTCGATCATCTTCGTGAGGGCGTTCCCCATGAAGACCGAGATGATCGCCGGCGGCGCCTCGTTGGCGCCGAGCCGATGCTCATTGCCGCTCGTCCCGATGCCCGCGCGGAGGAGCCCCTGGTGCTTGTGCACCCCCTTGAGGATCGCGGCGAGGAAGAGGAGGAAGCGCACGTTCTGGTGCGGCGTCTTCCCCGGCTTGAGGAGGTTGATGCCGTTGAGCGCGTTGTCGCTCGCGATCGAGAGCGACCAGTTGCAGTGCTTGCCCGAGCCGTTGATGCCGGCGAACGGCTTCTCGTGCAGGAGGACCTGGAGGCCGTGGCGGAGCGCGACGTCCTTGAGGACCGACATCACGAGCTGGTTGTGATCGGTCGCGATGTCCGTCTCCTCGAACTGCGGCGCCATCTCGAACTGGCAGGGCGCGACCTCGTTGTGCCGCGTGACGATCGGCACGCCGAGCTTGTAGAGCTCATGCTCCACCTCGGCGAGGCAGGCCTGCACGCGCTCGGGGATCCCACCGAAGTAGTGGTCCTCGAGCTGCTGCCCGCGCGGCGGGGGCGCGCCGACCAAGGTGCGGACGCCCATCACGAGGTCGGGGCGCATCGCCATGTGCGTGCGGTCGATCATGAAGAACTC
>CAIVJV010000376.1 GCA_903906325.1 uncultured Gemmatimonadota bacterium | reverse complement strand
TGCTCTCGAACCCGCAGGGCCCCGGCGCGGCGAGGACGACGGCGAGCCCCACCGTCAGCCCGACGGCCAGCCCCGCGCCGGCGAGCCCCGTCGCCGCGCCGACGACCGCCGCTCGGCCGGCCACGCCGGCGACCCAGGCGGCGAACGCGCCCGCGACGGCCCCGGCCCCCAGCGCACCGGCCCCCGCGGCCCCGAGCCCCATGACGCAGTTGGAGGGATGGCTCCGCGAGGTGCAGTCCCCCGCCGCGACCCCCGCGACCGCGCGACGCGTCCTCGGCGATCTCCAACAGCTCCAAGGGGCGCTCTCCGGGAACGCCCTCGCCGAGTCGTACTACGTGCAGATGCTCGCGTACACCAAGCTCGAGGACGAGGTCGGGGTCTGTCGCGCCGCACGCCAGGTCCGGGCCCTGCACAACGAACGGCCTCGGATCAACCTCGCCACGCGCGCCATCGAGCTCTTCGGGTGCGAGAACCCGTGACGGCTCCGGTTCCCGCGGCCGCTGTCTCGATCGAGGTGGTCGGCCGTACCGATGTGGGGCGACGGCGGGAGCACAACGAGGACGCCTTCCTCGTCGCCGATCTCTCCTCACCGCAGACGACGCAGGCGGTCACGGAGGAGCGAGAGCGGGTCGTCTGGCCGCGCCGCACCGTCGGCGAACGCGGGGCCCTCTTCATGGTCGCCGATGGGATGGGCGGCGCCGCGGCGGGGGAGCTCGCCAGCGGGATGGCGTGCGCCGTGATCCTCGAGGAGGTCCGGACGCAGTGGGCCGAGGCCACGGCCACCGACCCGGATCACTTCGCACAAGCGCTCCGCCTCGCCACCGAACGCGCGAATCAACGGATCCACGCCCACGCCACCTCGAACCCCGATACCAAGGGGATGGGGACCACGGTCACCCTCGCGGGCCTCCTCGGCGACACGCTGTATCTCTGTCAGGTGGGGGACTCGCGTGCGTACCTGGTGCGCCGTGGCCTCGCCACGCAGATCACCAAGGACCAGTCGCTGATGCAGCGGCTCGTCGACGCCGGTGAGCTCACGGCCGAGGAGGCCGAGGTCTCCGAACGGCGGAACATCATCCTCCAGGCGTTGGGCCCCGAGGCGCGCGTCAAGGTGGATCTCACGGTGCAGCGCGTCCAGCGAGGTGACGTGTTGGTCGTCTGCTCGGATGGCCTCTCGGGACAGGTCCGCGGCCCGGAGATCGCGCAACGCCTCGGGGCCGCCGACACCCTCGAGGCGGGATGCGATGCCCTGATCGACCGGGCGAACGCCACCGGTGGGCCGGACAACATCACCGCGATCGTGGTCCGTCTCGACGGGACCGGCTTGCCCCCGACCCTCGCCGAGGTGCCCCGGCACCAGGTCTACGCCGGCCCCGCGCACGACCGGGCGACCGTCCCGGTCGATGCCGCCGCGGTCGCCGCGGCGGTCGCGGCGGCTGAGGGCGCAGGAGACGCGACGGTGGTCCCCCCGACGCGGGTGACGGCGCGTCCGAGTTCGAGCGCGGCGCCAACCGCGGCACCGGCGTCATCCAAGGCACCGGCGTCATCCAAGGCACCGGCGTCATCCGCGAAGCCCGACGCGCCCAAGAAGAAACGCGCCGGGGCGTCGCAGGCCCCATCCCTCGCCCCGTCGCTGACCGTCTTCGCCATCCTGGTCCTGATCTTCGTCGCGTTGGGGATCCTGCTCAGTTGAGCGGCATCGAGTTCCACTTCCGTCGCGGGAGCCAGTCCGGCACGCGCCTTCGGCTCACCCAGACGGTGATCCGGATCGGGCGGCATCCGGAGAACGACCTCCGCTTCGATCTCGAGCTCGATCGCGACGCCTCGTCGCGACATGCGGAGATCCGGCTCGAGGAGGGACGCTATGTCCTGACCGACCTCGGCAGCACGAATGGGACCTTCGTGAATGGCGAACGCCTCACGGGGACCCGCGCGCTGCACGACGGTGACGTGATCGACTTCGGCCCCAACGGGCCCTCCGTCAGCCTCACGATCCAGGGGACGGTGGCCGCGCGTCCCGAGGTGCGTCAGACCCGCTCGACGCCGGTCGAGACCACCCCCTCGACGGCCCCCCTCCCCAAGAAGAACACCGAGGTGCGCATCGCGGAGGCGGTGCGGAAGGAGACCGGGGCCCTCCGCCGGATGATCCTCCTCCTGGTCGTCGTGGTGGTCGGCGGCGGCGCCATCGCGTTGGCGATCACGATGCGCACCGCCCGCGTGGGGCAGGCGGCCGTCGCCTCCCTCGTCGCGGCGAACGATTCCCTCTCGCGGCTCCTCGACGCCCGCCTCTCCCAGACCGGGGTCGGCGCCGCGGCCGTCCAAGAGGCGCGCGCCGAGATCGACCGCCTCTCGGCGGAACTGCGCACGACGCAACAGCGGGGCGAGAACGTCTCGTCGATCGCCGATCGTCTCCGCGCCTCGCAGGAGCGGACCGCCTCGTTCGCGCGCACCGATTACGGCGCGATCCTCGCCGCCAACAAGGCGGCGGTCGTCTTCGTCGCGGTGGAACTCGAGAATGGGGAGGCGGCGACGGGCACGGGCTTCAACCTCCTCCCCGACGGCTTGATCGTCACCAATCGCCACGTGGTCCGACCGACGAACGGCCAGGTCGCCAAGCGGATCGCCATCGTGTTCGAGGGGACCAAGGGGGAATGGCGCCTCGCGACGGTCGAGTCGGTGAGTGAGAGCGACGAGCTGGCCTTCCTGCGCATCACCCGCCCGGGACCCTATCCGACGATCAGCGGGATCGCCCGCGACAGCGACAAGGTGCGCCTCGGCGACCCCGTCGCGATCCTCGGCTTCCCGCTCGGGAACGCGACGGCCGGCATGGAGGGGAGCATCAACACCCTCCGCCCCGCGGCGACGCTCGGGATCGGGACCGTGAGCAAGACGTTGGCGGAGAACATCCAGCTCGACGCCTTCGCGGCGCAGGGCTCGAGCGGCTCTCCGGTGTTCGACGCCCGTGGCCTCGTGATCGGGGTCCTCTTCGGGGCGGCCGGGGAGAGCGGAGGGCGTATCGTCTACACCGTGCCATCGGCGCGGCTGGTGGCGCAGCTGCCGGCCGACGCGCGCTCGATGGTGCGATAGGCCCCGCCCGCGGACCCTCCGTCAGAGCAGACGGCGGGCCACGCCCTCCTGCATCGCACGGTCCGCACTCCACGCACAGATCACATCCCGCGCGCCCGGCACCGCGCGCGCGAGCTCCGGCGGGCCGAAGACCACGACCGCGCCGCACCCTGGATCGAGTGACACGATCGGGACCTCACCCGCGAGGGGGGTCGTCGGGGTGCGGACACGCACCTCGTGTCCCCCCAGCCGCAGCGTCTCGACGAAGGGGCCCAGCGCGAGGCCCGCCGGACCCGCGGCGATCGGCTCGATCTCGACCGTCGGCCCGAGCACCGGCCAGGCGCCGCGCACCGGATGGACGACGAGATCGGCGACCTGCCGGGCCCAGAGGAGATCGTCGAGTGTCGGTTCCCGCATCTCGCGTGGGATCGCCCATGCGGACCAGAACCGTCGCCGCTGCGCGCTCGCCTCGATCATCGCCGGGGTGATCGACCCGTCGTCGAGCGCGATCTCCAGCGCCTCCACCGCCCCGCCGAGATCGTCGCAGGCGAGGACGAGGTCACACCCCGCGTGCACCGCCGCGACGGTCGCGGCGACCGCGCCCTCCGGTCCACCCATCGCCGCCCCATCGGCCCGGTCGCTGACGAGTAATCCCTCGAACGCGAGGTCCCCCCGGAGCAACCCGTCAAGGAGCGGCGTGGCGTGCGCGGCGACGAGGCCGCGCCCCTCGAGCCCCGGATAGTCGACCGCCCCCACCATCACGCTCGCGACCCCGGCGTCGATCGCGCCTCGGAACGGCACGAGGTCGGTCGCCCAGAGGGTGTGCGCCGTGGCGTCGATCGTCACGGCGGTCCGCTGCGGATCCTCGAGCGCGCGCCCCTGACCGGGGAAGTGCCGCGCACAGGCCAGCACCCCGTGCGACTGGCACGCATCGACCCAGGTGACGACGTCCTCCGCGACCCGTTGGGGGTCCTCGCCGAGCGCGCGCGCGCCACGGTCGAGGAGGGTGCCCGGATGGGCGAGGTCGGCGACGGGCGCGAGCACCCAGTTCACCCCGAGTGCGCGGAGTTGTCGGGCCGTCAGCCCGGCCGCCCGACGGATGGCGTCGCTCTCGCGGAGCGCGGCGAGCGCACGGAGCGGGGGGAGTGGGGTCATCTCCGGTACCAGACTCCCGACCCCGGCCGACGCCTCCATCGCGATGAGCAGAGGCTCGGGCGCCCGTCGATGGAGGTCGGCGGTGAGCGCCCGCACGGCCTCGGCCGGCCCCCCGCGCACCTGGAAGGCCCGCACACCGAGCTCGAAGGCATCGTCGATCAGCGCCTCGAGATGGGCGAACCCCGCGGCCGGGTCCCACCAGAGCTCCGGCACGAGGAAGGCGCCGAGGGGGGTCACGCGATCAGCGCGCGCGGCGTGCGCTCACGCGGGATACCAGGCGCCGAGGACCCGCGGCCCGCGCGCACCCGTGGCGCGCGGCACATTCCCCGCGCGTCGCATCAGATGCCGCCAGCCGAGGAAGGCGAACGCCACCGCCTCCTTCGCCTCCCCGTCGAAGTAGAGGGCCTCGAAGGACCGGACATGACGCGGGCTGAGCACCATCGCGATCGCCTCGCGCAGCACCGGATGCCGCGCGCCACCGCCCGAGAGCAGGACCTCCTCCACCGGCTCGGGGACGAACCGCGCGAAGGCGCGCTCGATCGTGCGCGCGGTGAACCAAGCGGCCGTCGCGATGATGTCCTCGTCACGCACCGCAGGCCGCGCGGCGCGGCACCGTGCGATGACGTCGGCGACGAACGCCGGGGTGTAGCGCTCGCGCCCCGTGCTCTTCGGCGGCGGCACCTCGAACCAGGGATCCGAGAGCAATCCCTCCAGCACCGACTCGATCGGACGTCCCGCGGACGCGAGCGCCCCATCCACATCGTACGGGAGCGCGGGGCGGAGCTGCCGCGTGACGCCGTCGAGCACCGCGACGCCGGGGCCGGTGTCGAAGGCCCGCACCCCGTCGAGGAGGCCACCCGGCGGGACGACGGTGAGGTTCCCGATCCCGCCGAGGTTCTGCAACACACGCCAGTGCGACTCGGCGGAGAAGAGCATCGCGTCCGCGAGCGGGACGAGCGGGGCCCCCTCCCCACCGGCCGCGACGTCGCGCACCCGGAAGTCCGCGATCACCGGGATCCCGGTCCGCTCCGCGATCACCACCGGTTGTCCGAACTGCCACGTGCCGTGCGGAGGTTCATGCCAGACCGTGTGCCCATGCGAGGCGATCGCCGCGATCTCCGCCCGCGGGATCCCCGCCTCGGCGATCGCCGAGATCGCCGCGTCGGCGAGCCACCCTCCGAGGGCGAAATCGAGGCGCGTGTACTCGCTGGGCGTCGCCCCCACCAAGGCCGCGGCGAGTCGCTCGCGCGTCGGCCGATCGTAGGCTCGCTGCACCTGCGCGAGCACCTCGATCCCCATGCGGCCCTCGGTCTCGGTGAATCGCACCACGGCCGCGGTGATCCCGTCGAGCGAGGTCCCCGACATGAGCCCGACGAGCACCTCGCCTGTGGCCCCCGTCACCGGCCCCTCACTCCACCGGGGGCGGCGCATCGGGGACGACGCGCCGGATCACCCCGCCGGCCTCGTCCAACCGCGCCCGCGCCGCGTCGCGCGAGAGCCCGAGTTTCTGCATCGTGATGGCGACCTTCACCTGGCCGTCGGCCGACGCCAGGGCCTGACGTGCCGCCTCTCGCGCGAGCCCGCAGGTGAGCATCAACAACCGCTCCGACCGATCACGCAGCTTGTCGTTGGTCGCCTGCAGGTCGACCATCAGGTTGCCGTACGTCTTGCCGAGGCGCACCATCGCCCCGGTGGTGAGCATGTTGAGCACCAGCTTGGTCGCCGTCCCCGCTTTCAGGCGGGTGGAGCCGGTGACGACCTCGGGGCCCGTGATGGGGAGGATCGCGACGTCGACCTGGTCGAGGAGCGCGGTCGCCGGCGGGGAGCAGGCGAGGATCACCGTCGTCGCCCCGACCGAGGCCGCGTAGTCGAGCGCGGCACGTACGTACGGCGTGGTCCCGCTCGCGGCGATGCCCACGACCACGTCCCCGCGCGTGACCCCCGCCGCCTCGAGGTCGGCACGCGCCCCCTCCGGACGGTCCTCCGCCCCCTCCTGCGCCCGCAGGAGCGCCGCGGGTCCGCCGGCGATGATCCCCTGCACCATCGCCGGATCGCTCCCGAAGGTCGGCGGGCACTCGGAGGCATCGAGCACCCCCAGGCGTCCGCTCGTCCCCGCCCCGACATAGAACAGGCGATGACCGGCACGGAACGCCGATTCGATGCACGCGATCGCACGCGCGATCGGCTCCCGCTGCGTCGCCACCGCATCGGCCACCCCGCGGTCCTCGGCCGTCATCAGGTCGACGATCTCCAGCGGCGTGGCGAGATCGAGGTCGGCGCTGCGAGGATTCCGGCGTTCCGTGACGCGAGGATCGAGCATCCCCTAACTTACCGGGCATGGGGATCCCTCGCACCCGACGCGCCGGCCGCCCGCGCGCGCGGCCGCCGGTCCGGCGGACGGCCCTGGCCATGATCGTCCTGGCCCTGAGCGTCTCCACCGCCGTCGCCGACGCGCAGCTCATCAAGGTCCCGACACCCGCGACCGCCCGCCGACCGATCACCGTCTCCGTGAGCTCGGGGTTCCTCCAGACGGAAGGCCGATTCGATGGGAGGACCGGGACGGTCTGGGCCCTCGGCGAGGCGGCCCAACATCGCCTGATGTTGGATGTCGGACTTCGCAGCGGGGCGCTGGGTCTCACCGCCTCGACCGCGCAGGTCCCGATCGTCCGTTCGGGGGCCACCCCGCGCTCCGACGGCACCATCCAGCTACGCCAGCTCCTCGCCACCTTCCGCACGCTCGATCAGCTCGGTCCCCATCAGATCGTCGAGCTCGGGGCCGGTCTCTCCCAGTGGACCGGGCTCGAGAGCGCGGCCCCACTGACCGCCGATGACCGGGCCGCTCGCAACGCCTTCACCCTCCTCGTCGGGTACGGCTTCGGCTTCTCGCTGGGCACCAAGGCCTCGCTCACCCTCGTGCAGGATTACGCGACGCTCTGGGGACCGAATGAGGGACTCCCCGCCGGGGAGCGTCGCTCGCAACGCCAGTTCGTCACCCGTCTCGGCCTGCGATACCGTCTCGCGGGCGCCCGTTGATCCTCTCGCCCTCCGCGCCCATGCGTCGCTCGATCGCCTCGCTCCTGCTCGCCACGCTCGCCCTGCACGCCTGCCGTCCGTCGGCCGCGCCGTCGACGACGCCGACCACCGGCGATGCCCGCTACTCCGGGACCTACGCCGAGGGATGGCGCTTCCCCGAGGCACGGGAGGCGGCCTTCGGCGCCGAGGTGATGGTCGCGAGCAACTCGGACCTCGCGAGCGAGGCGGGGCTCGAGGTGCTCCGCGCCGGTGGCAACGCGGTCGATGCGGCGGTCGCCGTCGGGTTCGCGCTCGCGGTGACCTATCCCTTCGCCGGGAACATCGGCGGTGGGGGGTTCATGACCATCCGCATGGCGGACGGTCGGGTGGCCACGCTGGACTATCGCGAGGTGGCGCCGCTCGCCGCGACGCGGGACATGTTCGTCGACGCCTCGGGGAAGCTCACGGACCGGAGTGTGCTCGGCCATCTCGCGTCGGGCGTGCCCGGCGCCGTCGCGGGGCTCGATGCCGCACTGCAGCGCTACGGCACGATGTCGCTCGCCCAGGTGATGACGCCGGCGATCCGCCTCGCGCGCGATGGCTTCCTCGTCGACTCCGCGCTCTTCCGCTCGCTCCGCGGCGCGCAGGACCGCATCTGTCGCTTCGCGGGATGTGCCCTCTTCTATCCCAATGGGGAGGCGGTGCCGCCGGGGGGGCGCCTCGTGCAGAGCGACCTCGCCCGCACGCTGCAGGCGATCGCCGAGCAGGGCCCGCGCGGCTTCTACGCGGGTCCCGTGGCCGACGCCCTCGTCGCCGAGATGCGACGCGGGGGGGGGATCATCACCCAGGAGGATCTCACGCGCTACGAACCCAAGTGGCGCGACCCCGTGGTCTCCACCTACCGCGGCCACACGCTCATCACGATGCCCCCCGCCTCCTCCGGTGGTATCACGATGACCGAGTCGTTCAACATCCTCGAACACTTCGCGCCGCTCCCCCCGTTCGGGAGTGCCCCCTATCTGCATCTCTTGGCCGAGACCTTCCGGCGCGCATTCCAGGATCGGAACAGCAAACTCGCCGACGCCGACTTCGTCCCCGTCCCGCGGGCGGAGCTGGTCTCCAAGACGTATGCGCGCGCCCTCGCGCAGCAGATCGATCTCCGTCGCGCCTCGGTGACGCCGAGCTTCGCGCCGGCGGTCCGCGAGCCGGAGCACACGACGCACTATTCCGTCGTCGACGCGGCGGGGAACGCGGTGGCCACGACGACGACGATCAACGGGGGCTACGGCTCCGCGGTCTGGATCCCCGGCGGTGGCTTCTTCATGAACAACGAGATGGATGACTTCGCCGCCCAGCCGGGCACGCCCAACATGTTCGGGCTCGTGCAGGGGGAGGCGAACGCCGTGCAACCCGGCAAGCGGATGCTCTCGGCGATGTCCCCGACGATCGTCCTCGACCCGAACGGGAAGGTGCTCCTCGTGGTCGGCGCGGCCGGTGGCCCCACCATCATCACCGCGGTCGCGCAGGTGATCCTCAATGTGATCGAGCATGGGATGCCGCTCGCGGATGCGATGCGTGCCCCGCGGATGCATCACCAGTCGCTCCCGGATCAGATCCGTCTCGAGTCGCAGGGGTTCAGCGAGGCGACCCTCGCGCGCCTGCGGGCCATGGGCCACGACATCGCCCTCCAGAACGGGATCGCGAACGTGAATGCGATCATGCGCACCCCGACGGGGTGGCATGGGGTGAAGGAGCCGCGCGGCTCGGGGCTCGCGGTCGGGTACTGATGCCCCACCGGGTCACGCCCTGATGCGCGGGCTCTGGCGACTCCTCCCGTGGACCCGACCCTACCGGTGGCGATTCACCGTGGGCCTCGCGTGCGTGATCATCTCCACCGCGCTCTATAGCCTGATCCCGAGCCTGCTCCGCCGCGCGCTCGATCACCTGGGTGCGCCGGACCCCTGGCAGCCGGTCCTCCGCATCGCAGGCCTCATGCTCCTCGTCACCTCGGTCATGGCGGTCTTCCGCTTCACCATGCGGGAGATCCTCAACGGGGTCTCGCGCGTGATCGAGAACGACCTCCGCGATGCCCTCTTCGCCAAGCTCACGGCCCTCGATGGGGCCTATTTCGGTCGGACGCGGACCGGCGAGATCATGGCACGACTCACCAACGATCTGACCGCGGTACGCATGGCGGTGGGCCCGGCGGTGATGTACCTGACCAACACGATCTTCGGCGGACTCTTCGCCCTCGGGTTCATGGTCACGATCAGTCCGCGCCTCACGGGGCTCGCCCTGATCCCCATGCTCCTCCTCCCCATCGTGATGTTCCGCTTGGGGAAGGTGACGCATGACCGGTTCGAACGGGTCCAGGCCACCTTCGGTGAGCTGACGACGCTGGTGCACGAGCATCTCGCCGGGATCCGGATCGTGCGGGCGTACGCGCAGGAACAGACCGAACACGCGCGATTCGCGGCGCTCAGCGCGGAGTACCAAGACCGCAATCGCGCCCTCGTACGGCTCAATGGCTTGATGAATCCCACCTTCACGCTCCTCGCCGGCCTCGGCGCCGCGATCGTGCTCGGTGTCGGTGGGACGATGGTCCTCGACGGCACGCTGACGGTGGGGACCTTCGTCGCGTTCGGGCTCTACCTGAGCAATCTCACCTGGCCGCTCATCGCCCTGGGCTGGGTGACGAACCTCTTCCAGCGCGGGGCGGCCTCGTGGGGACGGATCCTGGAGATCCTCGACGCGCAGCCTCGGATCACCGACCCCGCCCCCTCCTCAGGCATCGTGGCCTTGCCCCCCGCCTCCACCGGGCGAACGATCACCTTCGACGGGGTCTCCTTCGCCTATCCGGACGCCTCGGGCCCGACCGGCCGCACGGTCCTGCAGGACATCTCCCTCACCATCCCCGCCGGTACGACGCTCGGCGTGGTCGGTGCGACGGGGAGCGGGAAGTCCACGTTGCTCGAACTCCTCCCGCGCCTCGCCGACCCGACGCAGGGGGTCATCCGGCTGGATGGCATCGATCTCCGCGACCTCCCCCTCGCCACGCTCCGCGCCGAGATCGGCTTCGTCCCGCAGGAGAGTCTCCTCTTCAGCGAGACCATCCGGGACAACCTCCACTACGGGACCGACGATGACGACGCGGTCCGCGAGGCCACCCGCGTCGCGCAACTCGCCGAGACGATCGCCGCCTTCCCGCAGGGCGCGCAGACGATGCTCGGCGAGCGTGGGGTGAACCTCTCCGGTGGGCAGCGCCAGCGCGCCGCGCTCGCGCGCGCCCTCGCCCGGCGGCCGCACGTCGTCATCCTCGACGACGCCCTCGCCGCGGTGGATACCCAGACGGAGGCAGCGATCCTGCGGGAACTCCGGACCGCGCTCGCCGGACGCACCGCGATCATCGCGTCGCACCGCATCACCGACGTGCGCGACGCGCAGTGGATCGTCGTGCTCGATGACGGCCGGATCGTGGAACAGGGGCGCCACGAGACCCTCGTGGCCGCGGGGGGACGGTACGCCGCCCTGCTCGAGCGGCAACGCCTCGAGGAATCGCTCGAGACGGCCTGAGCGCGGTCAGATCCGATTCGCGATGAAGTCAGGCGTGAGCGCCTGGAGCCAGGTCGAGAGGATCGTGAAGCGGTTGGTCACCATGAGCACCCCGACGCTCACCAGCATCACGCCGGCGCACCGATTCACCCAGACCATCCGGTGCCGCACCTTCGCGAAGAGGACGAGGAAGCGGTCCACGGCGAGCGCCGTCGCCAGGAAGGGCACCGCGAGCCCCATCGAATAGGCCGCGAGGAGGATGAGTCCGCGCTGCAGGTCGGCCTCATTCGCCGCCATCGTCATGATCGCGCCGAGGATCGGCCCGATACAGGGCGACCACCCCGCCCCGAAGGCGATCCCCACGAGCAGGGTCCCGAAATAGCCGAGCGGCTTGTTGGCGAGATGCACCCGCGTGTCGCGGGCGAGGAGCCCGAGATTGAGTACACCCAGGAGATACAACCCGAAGAGGATGATGAGCCCCCCGCCCACCCGACTGATCACCTCACGCGACCGGAGCATCAGCTGCCCGAACATCGTCGCCCCCGCACCCAACGCGAGGAAGATCAACGAGAAGCCGATCACGAAGACCACCGCATGCTGCAGCGCCTCGCGCCGCGAGTGGCGCAGGTCCTCGAGCGACATCCCCGTGATGAAGGTCACGTAGCTCGGCACCAATGGGAGGACGCAGGGGCTCAGGAAGCTGAGCAGCCCCGCACCGAAGGCCACCAGGAGCCCCGCCGGTCCGTAGATCCCCTCGGTCATGCGTCCCCTCGGATGCGGGCCGCCCCGCCGGCCCCACGTTGACAGCTCCCACAGATCCCATGGATGACGAGCCGATGCCGCTGGCGCGCGAACCCGCGCGACTCGGCGACGATCGTCGTCATCCGCTCCAACCGCTCATCCCGGAACTCCTCGACGCGCCCACACTGGGTGCAGACCAGATGCTCATGGTGGGGGATGTCGCGGGCCGGCTCGAACCGTCGGAACCCCTCGCCGAAATCGCGCTCCACCACGAGCCCGCTCTCGAGCAGGGTGTCGATCGCCCGATAGACCGTGGCCGTCCCCACCGCGGTGCCGCGCGCGGCCACGGCCTGCGCGATCTCCTCCGCGGAGAGATGGCGGTCCGACCCGAGCACCACCTCCGCGATGGCGAGCCGCTGCGCGGTCACGGGGAGATTGTGGTCGCGCAGGTACGCGACGAAGCGGTCGATTACGCCGCGGTCCGACACCGTGCGTCGGCCAGGAGGGCGCGCACCGCCTCGCCCTCGAGCCGCTCCGGCTCCGCGGCCTCGTTGGCGCGCGCCTGCACCCCCGCCACCACCGCCTCCACCGTGACGAGTGGCGCATCGGCTTCCGCCACCACCTCGTGCGTCCAACGTCCGCGGTCGGGGCCCTTGCGCGTCCACCGATACCGGGCGCTGAACACCACATGGCGCGCCTGCGTCGCATCCTCGGGCGTCGCCGCGATCACGGCGACCCCGGTCTCGATCGGACCCTGCCGGATCGGCGGGAAGAGATGGATCTCCGCGATCCGCGCATCGGGGACCACCTCGGCGATCGCCAGGAGGAAGCGCTCGCGGGCGTCCGCGGCGAGGGCCAACGTCTCATGTGCCATCGGGGAAAGATCGCCCCGCGCCGCCCCCTACAGCAATGCGACAGGGTCGCGATCGATGGCGAGGCGGAGTCCCCCGGCGGCCGGCACCTCCAGTCCGTCCGCGAGCCCACGCAGGAGTCGGGTGAGCGGCCCGACCTTCTCCGACTTGAGGATCACGTGCCAGCGCCAGCGCGCCTTGATCCGGTCCACGGGACAGGGCGCCGGGCCGAGCACCGAGACGTCGAGGCCGAAGCGCGCGTCGGCCTCGACGCACCACCGGGCCACCGTCCCCGCGAAGGTCGCCACCCCCACCTCGTCGAGCCCACTCACGATCAGGTTCGCCAGCCGGAGCGTCGGGGGATAGGGCGGACTCGTGCGCTGTGCGAGCTCCTCGGCCACGAAGGCCAGGTAGTCGTGCGTCGCCGCATGCCGCACCGCATGATGGCCCGGCGTGCGCGTCTGGATCACCACCGCCCCCCCCTTCGGCCCCCGCCCCG
This sequence comes from uncultured Gemmatimonadota bacterium, assembly GCA_903906325.1. Classification (GTDB taxonomy): domain Bacteria; phylum Gemmatimonadota; class Gemmatimonadetes; order Gemmatimonadales; family Gemmatimonadaceae; genus Pseudogemmatithrix. Next base: position 6,666 of record CAIVJV010000376.1, on the reverse strand, counting down.
CGCGCCCCGCCACCTGGCTGAGCAACTGGAAGCTCCGCTCACTCGCGCGGAAATCGGGGAGATGGATCCCCACATCGGCATCGATCACCCCGACGAGCGTCACGTTGGGGAAGTCCAACCCCTTGGCGATCATCTGCGTCCCCAACAGCAGATCCACCTCCCCGCGCCCCACCCGCGCCAGGATCTCGGCGTGCGCCCACTTCCCACTCGTGGTATCGGCATCCATGCGCGCGATCCGCGCCGAGGGGAATCGCTCGGCGAGCACACGCTCCACCTGTTGCGTCCCGAGCCCCCGCTGACGCTCCATCGCCCCGCCGCAGTCGGCGCAGGCCCGTCCCGCCGGCTCCTGATGCTGGCAGTAGTGGCAGACCAGTCGCTCGGGGACCCGGTGGTATGCGAGGGAGATGGAGCAGTGCGGACAGACCGCCACATGCCCCTCCGCGCACTGGACGAACGGGGCGTAGCCGCGTCGGTTGAGCAGGAGGATCGTCTGCTCCTCGCGGGCGAGGCGATCACGGATCGCCGCCTCGAGCGAGGCGGAGAGTACCTGCCGCCGCGCACGCACATCGGGTGGCGAGACCCGGAGCTCCTGCCGGAGATCGACGACCTGGACCGCGGGTAGCGCCCCGCCGCCCACCCGCGCCGGCAACGAGAGGAGGTGCAGCCGCCCCTCCTGCGCGTTGTGCCAACTCTCCAGACTCGGCGTCGCGCTCCCGAGCACACAGCGCGCCCCCGCCTCTCGCGCTCGGATGAGCGCGACCTCACGCGCGTGGTAGCGCGGCGCCTCCGCCTGCTTGTAGCTCGCCTCGTGCTCCTCGTCCACGAGGATCGCCCCGAGGTCGGGGAGCGGCGCGAAGATCGCCGAGCGCGCCCCGACGGCGATCCGCTTCTCGCCACGACGGAGCGCCCGCCAGGCATCGAGCCGTTCGCCGTCCGAGAGGCCGGAGTGCAGCACCGCGACGAGATCGCCGAAGCGCGCCCGGAACCGCTCCACCGTCTGCGGGGTGAGCGCGATCTCCGGCACGAGGACGATCGCGCTGCGGCCCTCGCGCCGCACCACCTGCTCGAGCACCTCGAGATAGACGAGGGTCTTCCCGCTCCCGGTGATCCCATGCAGGAGGAAGGCCGACCCCGGCGCCCCCGCGAGGATCGCGTCGATCACCTGCTGTTGTGGACCCGTCGGGCGAAGCGCGGCCCCGCGCGACGTCGCCGACGATCCCGCCGCCTCACGCGCGGCGAACGGATCGCGGAAGACCGCCGCGGATTCGACCCGAGCGAACCCCTTCGTCACCAGCCCATCGATGACGGCGCTCGAACATCCGAGCTGGCGCATCAGGTGCGCCACGGAGGCCTGCCCCCCGAGGGATTCGAGGAGCTCATAGGCGAGGCGTTGCTGTGGGGCTCGGCGGAAGGCGGTGTCGCGGGCCTGCAAGGTCGGGAGCGTGCGCTCGAGGACGAGCACCCGCTCGGTGCGACCGCGCGGTGCCGGGTTCCCCGCCTGCCCGAGCGCCACCGGCAGGGCCGCGCGGCAGACGAGCCCAAGCGCGACCACATGGTAGTCCGCGATCCATCGACAGGTCGCCAACAGATCGGCGGGCAGCGCCGGCTCCGCGTCTGGGACGGCGAGCACGGCCTTGGGAGCCGCCTCGCCGAGCGCCGCCCCATCGCTCGACCCCACACAGATCCCCACGACGCGCCGGTGGCGCACCGGGACCACGACCCGATGCCCCGGGGCGATCGGTGCGTGAGCGGCGTAGGTGAAGGTCTGTCGCAGGGGGAGCGGGAGCGCCACCTCGATCAGGTGCGGCGATGACGCCATCTAGATCAGGCCGCGCCGATTCAACACCCAGAGGAGTCCCCCGCCGAGGCCGAGCTGCACCGCGAGCATGATCCAGAAACCATACGGCAGGGTCGCGAGCGGCACGGATACGAAGTTCATCCCCCACATCCCGCTCACCACGACGAAGGGCACGCTCAGGGTCGCCACGACGGTCAACCCCTTGGTCACCATCCCCATGCGGTTCGAGACCTGCGTGAGATACGAATCCAGCGTACTGGAGAGGAGATCACGGTAGCTGTCCAACGTCTCCGTCAGGCGGATCACATGGTCGTAGACATCTCGGAAGTACACCTGGCTCTCGGCGGCGAGATACGGCGTCGGTCGGTTCTGCAGGATGTTGAACACCTCGCGCATGGGGCCCACATGGCGGCGCAACTGCAGGACGAGGCGCTTCACGCTGAAGATGTCGCGCAGCGCCTCCTGCTCGAAGTGCACGAAGACGCGCTCCTCCAGTCCGTCGATGAAGGCGTCCACCTGCTCGAGGATCGGGAAGTAGGCATCCACCGTCGCATCGAGCACATCATGCAGGACGCGCCCCGCCCCCTTGGCGAGCGGCTCGGGCGCCCGCGCGATCCGCTCCATCGCCGCCTCGACCCCGGGGGCATGCGGTCCGTGGGCCGTGACGAGGAAATTGGTCCCGAGGAAGCACCAGAGATTGAAGGTCTCGACGTCGAACTGGTCGGGCGTCTCCTCCACGAAGCGCACCCCGCGGACCACACAGAGGAGATAGGTCGGGAACTCCTCGAGCTTGACGCGCCCCTCGGTCGAGGTCGTGTCCTCCACGCTGAGCGGATGGAAGCGGAACGCCGTCGTGAGCAGCGCCTGCTGCTCGGGACTGCGCAGATCGAGGTCGACCCAGAGCGTCCCCGTACCCGCGGCGACGATCGCGGAGAAGCGCTCGGGATCGAGGTCGCGATGCAGGGCCCCGCCCTCATCGCGATACCACGAGCGCGGGGCCGAGGGTGCGGCGACGACCAGCGGGGTCGCCGGCTCCGGCGGGAGGACCGACGCCGACCGCTGCCGCCGGCTCCGCCGGAGCCGCGGAGGCGTCGGATGCGAGCGCTTGCGAGCCATGGCTCGAAGCTACTGGAGCGCGGTCAGGTGGGCGACCACCGCCTGCGCCACCCGGTCCGGGGCATACCCCCCCTCGAGCGCGCTGACCACCCGCCCGCCACACCACCCCTCGGCGCGGGTCACGACCTCCCGCGTCAGCGCGCGGATATCCTCGACCTCGAGCGTGAACCCCCCGAGCGGGTCCCCCGCGAGGCAATCGAACCCCGCGGAGAGGAGCACGAGCTCCGGACGCCACCCATCGGTCGCGGCATCCACCGCGCCGAGGAGCGCCTCGCGATATCGGTCGGGCGCGAGCCCCCCCGCCATCGGCACGTTCCAGACCGATCCCCGCGGCCCGCGATCCTCCGCGGCGCCGGAACCCGGATACCAGGGCCACTGGTGCATCGAGACGAATCGGATCGCGGGGTCGTGCTCGACCAACGCCTGGGTCCCGTTGCCGTGATGCACATCCCAATCGATGATCAGCACGCGATCGACCCCTGCCCGCCGCGCGGCGTGCGCGGCGATCGCGACGTTCCCGAAGAGACAGAACCCCATCCCCTGGTCCCGGAGCGCGTGATGGCCCGGCGGTCTGACCGCCGCGAACGCGCGCGTGGACCGACCGTCGAGCACGCGCGCCATCGCCTCGAGCACCGAGCCGGCCCCCGCGGTCCCCGCGTCCCAGCTCCCCGCGCTCACCACCGTGTCCGCGTCGAGTCGCCCACCGCCGGCCTCGGCGAGGGTACGCACCTGGGCGATGTAGGCCGGGGCATGGGCGAGCGCGAGCTCCTCCGGGGTCGCCGCACGCCCCTCGAGGAGCTCCAACGCCATGAAGAGCTCGGGATGGTATTTCAGCGCGCTCGTGATGGCGCGGATCCGTCCGACATGCTCGGGGTGATGCCACCCGGTGTCGTGGCGACCCACGTCGGCGTGGGAGATGAAGGCGAGGCTCACGCCCTGGCCCCGCGTGCCGGACTCAGCGGACCGGCCGACGGTGCCGGAAGGTCAGCAGGAACGTCGACCCCTCGCGGGCGCCCGCCGCGCGCACCGTGGCCCCCTCATGGACCACCTCGTGCCCACGGAGCTTCATCACGTAGTCGACGGGCCGATGCAGGTGTTGCCCGAACTGCTGGAGCGCCGCCGCCTTGAGCGCGGCGACCGACGCCTCGACGCCGCACCGCACGGCGATCGTATCCCAGAGCTCCGGCATCTGCACCCGCACCAGGATCGTCTCCCCCGTGAGGTCCCCGACGGTCAGGACCCCCGGCCGCGCGCGCAGAGCCATCACCGTCCCGCTCACGACACGACCCCGCTCGCCGCGTCGATGGCCGGCGGCAACCCGGTGAGGAAGAGCGCCACCTGCGCGTCGAACATGTACGACGACGCGCTCACCGCGGTGCTCCCATCGGCCTCCGACGTCGCGGCGACGACGATCTCCTCGCCCCCCTGCCCCCGAAGACTCATCCAGGTCGGCCCCTCCTTCTCGAGGAAGGCCGCATAGATCCCGGATTGCCGAGAGAAGAACTCCCGCGCGGCCGAGAGGACCTCGGCGGGAGGAAGGCTCGTGCGCTGCTGCTGCAAGGTGCGTCCGCTCTGTTGGTGTCGCATCGGCTGGATTCGGTGGGGGGAGGTGCCTGAAATCTAGGGACGGTCCGAGGCGGCGACAGCGGCCTCGGCCCGACGCAACCGCTCGGCGAGCACCCCGCGTTCCACCATCACCGCCATGAGGTCGGCCCCCGCGCGCAGGAGCGCGCGCGCCCGTGGCGGCACCGTCACGGCCTGTGGGAAGTACACCGTGCACGCCCCGTGGGTCCCGGCCTGCGTCAGGAGCGGGACCGCCACGACCGCGCGGAACCCGAGCTCGCGCGCCACCGGATGCCAGTCGGTGAGCGAGGCATCGCCCAACACATCGGCGATCTCGATCACGCGACGCTCCGCCACCGCCTCTCCACTGGGCCCCCGCCCGACCTCGACGCGCAGCGCACCGAGCCAGGGCCGGGCGGTCTCCGGCCAGCCGTGGGCGGCGGCGAGCTGCATCGACTCGCCGACCGGGTCCAGGAGGAAGACCGAGCCCGCCGCCGCCTCCAGCGCGGGACAGAGCCGATCGAGGGCGAACTGCAACGCCTCTCGCGGCCGGTCCGCTTGGGCGAGCGCATGGGTGAGATCACGCAGGAGCGCGACATCCGCCCCCTCGGGCCAGGGCGCGACCTCCTCGGCCGGTCGCTGCCACCGCTGCCGACGCATCAGCCGTAGAGGCGCTCGGTGTAGGCCGCCTGCAGCCGCCGCGTCACCGGGCCGGGCCGTCCATCGGCGATCGGCCGGCCATCGAGCGCCACGATCGGCTGCACATCGGTCGTCGTCCCCACGACCATCAACTCCTCGACCGACGGGAGATCGGCGAGGGCCGTCGCCGCCTCGTGCACGGGGACCCCCAGCGACGCGGCGCAGGCGAGCACCACCGTGCGCGTGATGCTCGGCAGCACCGCCGTGGAGAGCGGGGTCGTGTGCAGCACGCCGTCACGCACCACGAAGACGGTGGTCGCCGCGCCCTCGGTGACCCACCCGTCGCGATGCAGGATCGCCTCGTAGCTCCCCGCTTCGGCGGCGGCCTGTCGGGCGAGGACAGGGCCCAGCAGGTTCACCGTCTTCAGGTCGCACCGCGCCCAGCGGAGATCGGGATAGGTGATCGCCGTCGCCCCGTCGGCGCGCATCGCGCGGTCGGGGACGAAGCGCGAGGCGATCGCGTACACCGTCGGGACCGTCCCGGCGGGGGGGAAGGCGTGCACCCGCTTCGCCGCCCCACGCGTCACCTGCAGATAGATCGTCGCCTCGCCGGTGGTGAGGTCGTTCGCGGCGAGCAGTCGCTCGCAGACCGTGCGCAGCGTGGCACTCGAGGCGAGCGCCCCCGCCTCGATCCGCAGTCCCGCGAGCCCGTTCGCCAGCCGCTCGGCGTGCCCCTCCCACTCGAAGAGCCGCCCGGCGATGGCCCGGACCACCTCGTAGATCCCGTCGCCGAAGATGAATCCCCGGTCGTTCGCGGGGATCAGCGCCTCCGCCTCCGGGACATAGCGCCCGTTGAGGTAGACCGTCGTCACCCGACCAACCGCGAGTCGGCGCGCGGGTGATCCGCCTCGAGATACCGGGTCAGCACCTCGGCCACCCGGGAGGTCGCGACCCGGATCTGCCCCATGTCGTCGCGGAAGCGGATCGTCACATCATCGTTCGCGGTGGAGTCCCCGTCGATCGTGATCCCGAAGGGCGTCCCCGCCTCGTCCTGTCGGCGGTAGCGGCGCCCGATCGCCCCCGCCTCGTCGTAGAACACCGGGACGCGCTTGCGCAGCGCGGCGGCGAGCCGCTCCGCCATCTCCGGCTGGCCGTCCTTCTTGGTGAGCGGGAAGACCCCCGCCTTGATCGGCGCCAACGCCGGATGGAAGCCGAGGACCGTCCGCCCCTCCTGCTCCCCCTCCACCGCCTCCTCACGGAGGGCGTTCACCAGGATCGCGAGCGTCACGCGATCGGCGCCCACCGAGGTCTCGATCACATACGGGAGGTAGCGCTTGTTCTGCACCTGATCCACGTATTCGAGCTTCTTGGAGGAGAACGCCTGATGCTGCCGCAGGTCGAAGTCGGAGCGATTGTGCACCCCTTCGATCTCCTGGAAGCCCAGCGTGCCCCCGAAGTCGAAGTTGATGTCGAAGGCCGCGCGCGCGTAGTGCGCCAGCTCCGTGTCGGTGTGCTGATGGAATTGGAGCCGGTCGCGGTCGAGGCCGAGC
>CAIVJV010000375.1 GCA_903906325.1 uncultured Gemmatimonadota bacterium | reverse complement strand
TGCTCTGGGTGAAGCGCGGCTTCGCCGTGATCATGATCGGCGTCGCGGAGTATTACCTGATCGAGATGGGCAAGCTGCTCTTCTGACCTCCCTCCCGCCGATGCCACATATGATGCGCATGTCTCGTACCCTGCTCGCCACGCTGGTCCTCGCCCTGCCGATGGCGCTCCACGCCCAGCTCGGGATCGAGATCGGCGCCACCGCGCCCGACGTGATGGTCGAGACCCTCGACGGCAAGGCGGTCTCCCTCGCGAACGCGTACAAGGGCCGGCCCGCGGTGATCGAGTTCTGGGCCACCTGGTGCGGGAACTGCAAGGCACTCGAGCCGCGGATCCAAGCCGCGCAGCGCACACATGGCACCACGGTCGCCTTCATCGGCGTCGCGGTGAGCATGAACCAATCGGTCGAGCGGGTGAAGCGCTACACCGCCGAGCACCTCAAGGGCTTCACCCACCTCTACGATAAGAAGGGAGATGCGGTCGGCGAATTCGATGTGCCGGCGACGAGCTATGTGGTGGTGCTCGACAAAGCCGGGAAGGTCGTCTACACCGGACTGGGCGGCGACCAGGACATCGAGGCGGCGATCAGGAAAGCGGCGCGCTGAAGAGGTGCCGCGCCGGCTGCGGCTCCCGCGTGAGATACACCTGCAACGCACGGACCTTGAACGGTTCCGGCTCCCGCACGGCGAGGAGCGCTCGGCGCGTCGCCGCATCGAGCGTCGGGTAGAGACTCAGCGTGCAGTGCGGCGTGAACGGATAGCGCGCCGGCGCATAGGGGATCCCACACCCACGTAACCGCTCATGCAGGGCCCGGAGCGGCCCGTGCGGGTCGAGCGGGAGCAGGACGATATCCCGATCGACGAAGCGCTCGGGGCGCCCGAACTGCAACGTCAGCCGCGGGGTCGCGGCGGCGATCGGGAGGATCGCCTCACGTAACCGCTCCACCGGCGTGTCCGGATCGAACGGGCCGGCCCCGGACGATCCGATCAGGGTGATATGCGGCGGGAGATGCCGCGCCATCTTGGGGTCGACCGTCAGCTGCTGCGCATGGATCCGCGCAGCCAGCGCCCCCTCCAACTCGATGGTGACGAAGATCCCCGCTACCGCCACGCGAGTGAGACGCCGACGCGCGTCCCCCCGAGTGGGGCCGGCGTCACGAGCGGGGTCACGACCGCATCGCCGAGCAACCACCGATCGATGGGGTTCCCGGGACGCGTCGCGTGCCACCGAGTCACCGCCCACCCCGTCACCGTCCCGACCGCGGCACCGAGGACCACGTCGCTGAGCCAGTGGGCATCGGTGTGTATGCGGGAATACGCCGTCCACGTCGCGAGACCATAGGTCGTGAGCCGAACCGTCCGGGCATGCGCGGGGGCGATCCGCGCGACCTCGTTGGAGACGGCCGAGGCGAAGGCGAAGGCAGCGGTGGCGTGGCCCGAGGGCATCGCCTCATAGGCGCCATCCCCGCGAGCACTCTCCCAGCCACGGCCGAACTCCACATCCCACACCTCGTACGGGGGATGATTCGGTCGCGCACGACCGATCGTCGCCTTCATGACGCGCGTGATCACGCCGGAGACCCCGATCGTCTCGAATGCTCGGAGCCCCACCTGCGCCACCATCGGATGGCCCGTGAGTCGCCCGCCGATCCACATCCCGGTGCTGAGGGTGAGCACCGTCGGGTCGCCCCACAGATTCCCGACACGCGCGAGCTCCTGGATCCCCTCAAGCACCTGCCACTCCGGGCGGCGAACTGCCGACCGCACCCGACCATCAAAGGGGACGGCGAGCACCGACAGCCCCGTCCCGATCGCCGCGCCCTTCAGATCGCCCCAGGTGACGATGGGCGCCGGCCGCACGATCCCCGAATCCGTCGGGGCCTCCTGC
>CAIVJV010000374.1 GCA_903906325.1 uncultured Gemmatimonadota bacterium | reverse complement strand
GGGGGCCAACTGCTCGATCTCGAGGCCGAGGGGAAGTCCCTCACACTCGAGGAGCTCGAGCGGATACATCGACTCAAGACGGGCGCGCTCATCGAGGCGGCCATGCGAATCGGCGGGTTGGCGGCGCGGGCCCCCGAGGGGCTCCTCGAGGCTTTCGGGACCTACGGCGCCTCCATCGGCCTCGCGTTCCAGATCGCCGATGACGTCCTCGACATCACCGCCACAACCGACCAGCTCGGGAAGACCGCGGGCAAGGACGTGGAGTACCGCAAGAGCACCTATCCGGCGCTCCTCGGGGTCGCGGGAGCGAAGTCCCGTGCCGAGGCGTTGGTCCAAGAGGCCTGCTTGGGGCTCCAGGCGCATGGCGCCCTGACCCCCGAACTCGAATTCCTCGCGCGGTTCGTCGTCGCGCGGCGTTCCTGATGTCATCTTTCAGGATCCCCATCCTTTCCCGATGTCTCACATGACCCTCCTCGACCGCATCACGAGTCCGGCGGACCTGCGGACGCTCTCCTCGGCGGAGCTCACCCAGCTCGCGCAGGAGGTCCGCGACTTCCTCATCGAGACCTGCTCCGTCACGGGGGGCCATATCGGGGCCGGGTTGGGGGTCGTCGAGCTCACCATCGCGCTGCACAAGGCGTTCGAGACCCCGCGCGACCAGCTCGTCTGGGACGTCGGACATCAGGGCTATCCGCACAAGGTGCTCACCGGGCGCAAGGATCAGATGCACACCCTCCGGCAGGAGGGGGGGATCTCCGGCTTCCTCAAGCGCACCGAGAGCCCGTACGACACCTTCGGCGCGGGGCATGCCGCCACCTCCATCTCGGCGGCGCTCGGGATGGCGGCGGGACGCGATCTCCGGGGCGAGGACTTCAAGGTCGTCGCCATCATCGGCGATGGGTCGCTCGGCTCGGGGCTCGCCTATGAGGCCCTCAACAACGCCGGCGCGATGGATCGCGATTTCATCGTCGTGCTCAATGACAACGAGATGAGCATCGCCCCCAATGTCGGGGCGATGCACAAGTATCTCACCTCCGTGCAGCGCAACCCGATCTACAATCGGTTGCGGAGCGCGATCGGCGATTGGGCCGATCACGCCTCGGGCGTGTTCAAGGATGCGGGGACGATCGTCCGGAAGTGGGAGGAGTCGGTGAAGGCCTTCCTCACGCCGGGTGTCCTCTTCGAGGAGCTGGGCTTCCGCTACTTCGGGCCGATCGACGGGCATGACATCGAGCAGATGGCCGCGACCTTCGAGTCGGTGAAGCAGTTCAAGGGGCCGCGGCTCGTCCACGTCATCACTCAGAAGGGGAAGGGGTTCCCCGCTGGCGAGCATGGCGAGAAGTGGCACGCGCTCCCGCCGGGCCACGACCCCGCGACGGGGAAGCAGCGCACCGTCTCGACCGCGAACCCGAACTACACCGCGGTCTTCGGGGCCGCGCTCACCGAGCTGATGCATGAGGACCCCGCGCTCGTCGCGATCACCGCGGCGATGCCGGGGGGGACGGGGATCGGGACGGTGCAGAAGGCGCATCCCTCCCGGACCTTCGACGTCGGGATCGCGGAGGGCCATGGCGTGACCTTCGCGGCGGGGCTCGCCACCCAGGGACTCAAGCCGGTCGTCGCCATCTACTCGACCTTCTTGCAGCGCGGCTACGACAACATCGTCCACGACGTGGCGATCCAGTCGCTCCCGGTGATCTTCGCGATGGACCGCGCGGGGCTGGTGGGCGAGGACGGCGAGACGCATGCCGGGCTGTATGACATCGCGTACATGCTCGCGGTACCGAACATGACGGTCACCGCGCCCAAGGATGGAGCCGAGTTGGTGGGGCTCCTCCGGTCGGCGATGCAGCATCAGGGCGGACCCTTCGCGGTACGGTATCCCCGGGACGTGGCGCCGGACCTCGTGCCGTCGGCGGCGCAGATCCCGGCGGTGCCGCATGGCACCTGGGAGGTCCTGCGGAAGGGGGAGCGCGTGGCGATCCTCGCCGTGGGCACGATGGTCCACGAGTCGCTGAAGGCGGCGGCGTCGCTCGCGGCCGATGGGATCGACGTCACCGTGGTCAATTGCCGCTACCTCAAGCCGTATGATGCGACGACGCTCGCCGCGATCCTCGCGACCCACGATCGGCTGCTCGTGGTCGAGGAGGGGACGGTGGTGAATGGGTTCGGCGCCTTCATGGCCGCCGTGGTGGCCAAGCAAGATGCGGACGTCCGCGTTCATGTCCTCGGCGTCCCCGATCGGATCATCTATGCCGCCTCCCGCGCGAAGCAGCTGGCGCAGAGCGGGATCGATGCGGCGGGTATCGCGCAGGCGGTGCGCGCGTTGCAGGCGTCCGAGGCGCTCGCCGGGTGACGCGACGGCTCGGCGTCGTCGGGCACCTCGGCTACGAGGGCCTGACCGAGGTCCTGACGCTCCTGCGACGGGAGGCGCCGCGTCACGGGTTCACGCTCCGCTACGAAGCGGCGCTGCGCGAGGCGCTCGGGACCGGCGAGGTGCTCTCGAGCCCGGCGGAGATCGACGCCCTCCTCGCCCTCGGTGGCGACGGGACGCTGTTGCGGGGCGCCCGCTTCCTCGACGGGGCGCCGGTCCCGATCTTCGGGGTGAACCTCGGCAAATTGGGGTTCCTCACGACCTGCAGCCACGAGCAGTTCGGCGCCGCCTTCGCCGCCTTCGCGGCGGGGGACTTCCAGATCCAATCGCGATTGACCCTCGAGGCCTCGACGCAGAACGCCGCGGGGGCGATTGGGGTGCAGTTGCGTGCCATGAACGATGTGGTCGTGCACAAGGGAGGGTTCGCCCGTGTCTTGCGCATGCGCGTCTTCGCCGATGATGAGCTGGTGGGGGCGTTCGCCGCCGATGGCGTCGTGATCGCGACGCCCACGGGCTCGACGGCGTACTCGCTCTCCGCGAGTGGGCCGATCGTCGTCCCTTCGCTTGAGTCCCTGGTCATCACTCCCGTGGCCCCGCACACATTGGCGCTCCGCCCGACGATCCTCCCGCCGGAGACGGTGCTGCGGATCGAGGTGGATGAGTTGCCCGAGGAGGTGCTTGTCACCGCCGATGGGCAGGTGGGGACCTCGCTCGGGGCGGGGCAGCATCTGGTGGTGCGTCGGAGCACGGCGCCGGTCCGCACGAGGTCCGCTGACGCCCGCTCGCCGATCAACAAGCCCAGCGCGCCGACGATGATCGACTTCCCCGCCCCAGTCTCGCCGGTGAGCACGTTGAACCCGGGCGCGAGCGTCAGGCTCACCGCGTCGATGATCGCGAGATGGCGGATCCGGAGTTCGGTCAGCATGGGAGGAGGTTCACGCCGCGGTCGGCCGGGGCCCCACCGAACGGTCGCGACACGGCACCCGCGAGCTCATCCGTCGCGTTCGACGAGCCCACCCCAGCCCAACTTCTGCCGGAGCCGGCTGAAGAACGAATCACCCGAGAGCGTCACGAGGCGGACCGGCGCCGTGCTCCGACGCACCACCAGATGCTGCCCCGCCCCGAGTGAGGTCCCCACCTGCCCATCGGCGGTGACGAGCACCTCCTCGGGCAACGCAACCACCTCGATCCGCAGCACCGTCTCCGGCGGGAGGATCGTCGGGCGGAGCGCCAACGTGTGCGGGGCCACGGGAGTGATGACCAGGGACTCAAGCGAAGGGACGACGATCGGCCCACTCGCGGAGAGCGAGTACGCCGTCGATCCCGTAGGC
>CAIVJV010000373.1 GCA_903906325.1 uncultured Gemmatimonadota bacterium | reverse complement strand
GCCCGCCGGTGGGCCGCGGCGTGGGCCGTCCCCAGCCTCCTGGGTGGGAGCATCGGCGCCGTCCTCCTGCTCTCGACGCCGGAGCGGCGCTTCGCCGCGCTCGTCCCCTATCTGATCCTCGGCGCGACCGTCCTCTTCATGGTCCAGGGCCCGATGCTCCGCTCGTGGATCGCCACGCGGACGATCGCCCGCCCCGATGGGACGCTGGACCTCCCACCGCGGCGCTTCCTCCTCTTCCAGCTCGGGGTCGGGATCTACGGTGGCTATTTCGGCGCCGGCGCCGGGATCCTGATGCTCGCCGCCTTGGGGCTGATGGGGCTCACGAACATCCACCAGATGAACGGCCTCAAGAACTGGGGGGGCGGCCTCATGAACCTCGTCGCCGTCGCGATCTTCGCCGCGAGCGGGATCGTGGACTGGCCGGTGGCCCTGACGATGGCGGTCGGTGCGACCGCCGGCGGGATCGGCGGCGCCCTCTTGGCCCAGCGCGTCGGCCAACGCTGGGTTCGGCGGGTGGTGATCGTGATCGGCTTCGGGAGCGGCCTCGCGATGCTGCTGGGCCTGCTCTGACCGCGACGCCGGCGGCTCAGCCGGCGACGCCCGCCAACGCGCAGATCGTCTCCCACTCCCTCCTGCTCACCGGCAGGACGCTGAGCCGGCTCCCCTTCTGCAGCAGCACCATCCCCTGGAGCGCGCGCGCCGCACGGAGCTCCGCGAGGCTGATCAGCCGCGGGAAGGCCCGTACCGCCTTCACGTCGACCATGTACCAGGTCGGCGCGTCCGGCGTCGACTTGGGATCGTAGTGCGGATCCTTCGGGTCGAACGCCGTGTGGTCGGGATACCCCTCCCGCACCACCTCGCAGATCCCGGCGATCCCCGAGGGCTCGGCGTTCGAGTGATAGAAGAAGCAGCGATCCCCCTTCTTCATCGCGTCGCGGAGCGTGTTCCGCGCCTGATAGTTGCGCACCCCGTCCCAGTACGTGGTCTTCCTCGCCGCCGCCTGGAGATCGGCGAAGGAGAAGACCTCGGGTTCAGACTTGATCAGCCAATAACTCATGCGATCCCTCGTCGGATGGCGGTGGTCACCGCCTCGACGAAGGTATCGAGCTCATCCGGCGTGGTGTAGATGCTCGGGGTGATGCGGATCCCCTTGAACTCGGGATGGATGATCGGCGTGGTGACGATCCGATGCTTGGCCAGGAGCCATCCGCCGAGGGCGCCGGGCTCGATCCCCTCGACGTCGAACATGCAGATGGCACCGGCCCGGTCGGGGCCGAGCTCGGTGAGGACCTTCACGCGCGGACTCTCGGCGAGGAGCGCCTTCGCCCACCGATCGCGGAGGTAGCGGAGTCGGGCGATCTTGCGCTCGATCCCGATCCCACGATGGAAGGTGAGCGCGACGGAGACCGCATTGAAGTTCGCCTGCGGGTGGGTCCCGATCTCCTCGAACTTCCGGATGTCGGCGTCCTTCGCCTTGGGGGCGGCCATGAGGGGCCAGAGCTTCGGGATCTCCGACTGGCGCACGGAGAGGAACCCCGCCCCGATCGGCGCATGGATCCACTTGTGCAGCGAGGTCGCGTAGTAGTCGCACTCGAGCGCGTCGCGCGTGAAGGGGAAGTGCCCGAAGGCATGCGCCCCGTCGACGAAGACGGGGATCCCCTTGGGCCGTGCGAGTCGCACGATGTCACGGATCGGGAGGATCTGCCCGGTGAGGTTCGTGATGTGCGGAAGCTCGATCGCCTTGGTGCGCGGGGTGATCTGCGCCGCGATCGCCTTCACGAGGACCTGCGGATCGGTGAGCGGGACGGGGAACGAGACCTGCTTCAGGACGATCCCGTCACGACGTTCGCGTTGCTCCCACGTCTGCAGCATGCGGCCGTAATTCTGATTCGTGACGATCACCTCGTCCCCGCGGCGGAGGTCGAGCCCGAGGATCATCGTCTCCATCCCCTCGGAGGCGTTCCGATTGATCGCCATCTCCTCCGGACCGCACCCGAACTCGCGCGCGAGCTCACGGCGCGTGCTCTCCATCCGCGGCTCGAGGATCCGCCAGTTGTGCTCGTCCGGGAGCTCGTTGACGAAGCGCATGTCGCGGATCAGCTGCTCGAGGACGTGGGACGGCGTGGGGGAGATCCCCCCGTTGTTGAGATTGATCATCACGCGGTCGGCGTCGAACGCGCGTTGGATCTGCGACCAGTAGCCCTCGTCATCGGCGAGGGCGGACGGGGGACGGTCCCCGGCCACGAGGTTCGCGCGGACGAGCTGCGCCATGGCGCGCTCGGAGAGGACCGGGAGGGCGAGGCCCGCCCCGGCGAGCCCGGCGAGGAAGTCACGACGAGAGGAGGTGGTCATGGGCGCTAAGGTACCACCAAGAGTCCGGACTCGCCGCCGAAGCCGTCCCGCACGCGGGCGAGGTTGCGCGGGGCCCGCCAGGGGCCGTTCCCGACGCGGATCCCGATGCGGTGCGTCCCGGCCGTGATGGGGACGCGTGCGATCCAGACCCCATCGTCCCAGCGGAGCGGGATCGGGTCCCAGTTCGACAGGGAACCGGCGACCGTGACCCTCGCGGTATCGCTCGCCTCGACACGGATCTCGAGGAGGCGAGCGACCGGTTCCCCGGGCGGCACGACCTCCCCCGTCGGCGCGTCGCGGACGGTCGCCTCGGCGACGACCGCCCGCGGCATGATCGGCAAGGGCTGCGGGCCGAGGCTCACCCGCACCGCGGCCATGGCCAGATCGGCCTGCGGGAGTCCGCGCATCGGGTCGGCGAGCTGGCGCCCCACGCTCGCGAGGAGGGCGACGCGATCGGTGAGCTGGTAGGTCCCGCTCCCCTGGAGCGCGGGGACCGAGACCGGCCCATCGGCGAAGACCCGGCGCCGCGTCCATGCGAGGGTGAGATCATGCGGCCCGCCCCGTGCCTGTAGCGTGAATTGCAGATCGACCAGGTCGTACTCGGTCTCCGCGCGGACATCGAGTTCCCCCGCGGTGTAGAGCAAGAGCCAATCGCTGGAATGCTGGTAGGCGACAGAGGCGCTGCCGTAGAGGAAGCGCCACCGGCGCCAGAGCCCGATATCGGCGGAGGTCGTCGCGCTCGGCACCCCGTCGCGACGAGTGCGGCCCACGGCCCCGCCGACCCAGCCCCCATCGGCATCGCGCACCAGGTGTTGCCGCACGAAGGCGTTCGCATTGCCACCGGTCCCCGCGCTCCGGAGCGAGAAGGTCGCGCCCGCTCCGCCGATATCGGTGCGCAGGTTGGGTTCACGCCGCCACGGGACGCTGAGGGCGGCGACCGCTTGGACCGCGGCGAGTGAATCGCGCGCGTAGGTCAGGTTCCCACTCGCGAGCAGGGTCGCGCGATCGAGGGGGCGGCGCCAGAAGGCCGCGAGCAGGGCGGCGTCGGCGGTCTCTCGGCCGCGCACGGTCCCGATCGCCGGCTGTTGGATCGTCGCCAGTCCCGCGTCGATCCGCAGGGCGGGATCACTCTGCGCCTCGACGGGGCGCGCGATGGACGCGAGCACGAGGAGCGCTCGGGGGAGACCGCGGCGCGGCATACGTCGAAGCTATCTCGCCGCCGCGCGCCGCGCGCCCCGCCTCAGACCATGACGGTCAGGCCGTCAGGGCCGCCGTCAGGGCCGCCGTCAGGGCCGCCGTCAGGGCCGCCGACCGCTGGGCGCGAGGGCCGCGGCGGCGGCGGGCGATGGCAGGAGCGACATGACGCCGCGCGCCCGCACCTCCAGCGCCGCATCGGGAGCGAGCCCGGCGGCGACATCCGCTTGCACGGCGGCGCCGAGTCCGGCGATCTGCACCGGGGTCGCGCCGCGTCGCATGAGGGTGACGACCCGCTCGAGCGCCTGCTTGGGCGGCACGCCGCGCGCCACCAACTCGGTGAGGACGTCGAGCGGCATCACCACCGACTGCGTGGGCCACGCCGCACGCACCTGCTTCAGCATCGCGCTCGGGATCCCCGCCGCCAGCGCCTCGGCACCGGAGACGAGCTCGGCCTCGGTCGGCGTCGGACCGAGCAGGCCACGCGCCTGCTCGAGCCGCTGCGCCTGCGCGGCGACGGCGGCCCGGATGCGATCCGGTGGCGCCAGCTTGGTGACCCCTTCCATCGCCTTCGCGACGAGGGGGGCGCTCGGCAGGCCCCGGCTCACGGCGCGCGCGATCTCCCGCTCCACCACCAGACGCGTCTTGGCATCGGGGATCGCGAGGGCGACCGACGACGCCTGCCCCTGCAGCGCAGGGACGACCAGCGGCTGCCCGAGGAGGAGCGCGACGAGTGCGGGTCCGAGGATCCGCCAGCGCGGGGCGTGCAGGGCCCTCATCGTCCCGGCACCATCAGGACGGAGCTCGGGCGACCGTAGTCGGGATCGGCGACCGAGGCCGCCCGCGGGTCGGCCTCGAGCCGCACGCCATCGACCAGGAAGGCGTAGACGTGACGCCCCGGCATCAACGGCACCGTGACCGTCCAGACACCCGAGGGGAGGCGGACGAGTGGGGCGGCGGTGGGGATCCACGCATTGAAGTCACCGACGAGGGCGACCGACCGCGCGGTCGGCGCCTCGAAGACGAACTGCGTCGCGATGGTACCGGCTCGCGGATCGGACGCCGGGGTGACCGGGACCGGGAACTCCCCCGTCACCGCCATCGGATCCGACGTCTCACGCGTCGGGAGCACCCCGCGCGCGACGAATCCCGCGGCGAGCGCCATGATGGCGACGACCGCGGCCCCGACCCGCGAGACCACCGGCAGATGCCAGGCATCGAGCCACCGCCGCCACCGCGAGGGCGCCGGCGCGGCCCAGACCGCCGCCAGGATCCTCGCGACCGCCCGCGGCTCCGCCGTGTCCCCCACCGCGGCGCGCAGACGCCGGCGCACCGCCTCGATCACCACATCGCGTTCATCGATCATCCCGTCTCACCTCGGCAAGGCGCACGCGCAACACGTCGCATGCCCGTTTGACTCGCATTCGGAGCGCACTGAGTCGGACGCCCGTCACCGCGGCGATCTCCTCGTACGCCAGCTCCTCGACATGGTGGAGGAGGAAGGCCTCGCGCTGCGCCACCGGGAGCGTCGCCAGCACCTTGTGGATCTCCTCCATCCAATCCGGTCCCTCTGCCACCGTCGGCACATCGTGGTCCGGTACGTCCCCGTACTGGATCACCTCCGCATGCCGCCGCCGCTTCGCCAACACCGTCCGACACCGGTTCGCCAGGATCCGGAAGAGCCAGGGCTCGAACCGCCCATCATCCCGGAACCGTCCGAGGTGGTGATACACCCGGACGAAGGTGTCCTGCACCGCCTCCTCCGCATCCTCCCGGTTCCCCACCATATGAAGGGCGAACCGAAGCGAGCGCGGATAGCACAGCTCCACCAACTGCGCGAAGGCGTGGCGATCGCCGGCCTTCGCACGCAACGGCAGCGAGGGGTCGATCGGCGAGGAAGCGGGGGGGGACGACATAGGCGCGGTCTCGGGAGTATCACCCGCCCTCCGCGTCCCGCGCCATGGGACCATCCCCGCTGCGGCCCTCGTCATGCCAGCCGTCACACCGACACTACCTCCGATGCCCCCTGCCCCGTCACAGGTCCGTCCATTCGGACCCCCGCAGGTCGGCGGACGGGCGGCTCACCGGGCCGGTCCCTCAACGGGAGGGCAGGCTCGGGGTCGGGCGATCACTCCGCTTCGGCGGGCGCGGTCACCACCCGTTGGAGACCGAGCCTGATGAGCCCGAGGCAGAGGATCGGGAAGGTCAGGAGATGGATCAGGACCCGCTCCGTGAGGTCGGATCTCGCACCCGACCACACGTCGTGGAGCCGCGCGGTGGCGTGGAAGGGGGGCGCGAGGAAGGCGAGGGTCTCCAGCCAGGCCTTGGAGATCCCGAGCGCCGGTCCGGCGACCGCGAGGACCGCGGGGGATACCATCCAGACGATCACCAGGCCGGCGACGCCGCGCCGCGCGAAGACCGAGACCGTCGCGACGGTGAGGAAGCTCACGGCGCCCCAAGTGGCGACGAAGACCGCGGCGCGCTCCACCACGAGCGAGGGATCCGCCCCCGACGTCGGCATCGTCCAGAGCGCGAGGAGCGCGAAGGGCCCGAGCACGATGAGGTAGAGGGCGGCCGCGAGGACGAGGAGCCGCCATCCGTCGGCGACGCCAGCGCCGCGCCGCTGCGCGACCGTGGTCCAGACCGAGGGACGTCGCCAGTGGGAGAACACGCCCGCCATCACCAACAGCCCAAGGAGCGGGGGCAGGTAGAGGAGGAGTGACATCGTCAGCTCGGGCCGGCGGATCTCGACGGAGCCGATGGTCACCAGACCGAGCAGGGCGGTCATGAGGACCGTGCGCCACCGGCGCCAGGTCGCCAGCACGAGCGCGGGAGCACGCCAGGGTGCCGGGAGACGGACGAGGAGCGAGGCGAGCATCAGTCGGCCCTCGCGCGATCGGTCGGGTCGGCGTTCGCGGCATCGACCCCCTGACTGTACCGAAGGCGGAGCGCGGAGCTGCTGAGGTCCCGCGGGTCGATGTGATCGCGGAAGCGCCCCTGCACCAGCAGATGGATCCGTGCGGCCACCACGGCCAGGGACTCGAGATGATGCGAGAGGGTGAGGATCGCCGCCCCTGCAGCCGCTCGCATCGCGATCACCTCGTGTAGCCGACCCTGGGCCCCGGGATCGAGCCCCGCCTCCGGCTCATCCAAGAGGAGGAAGCGCGAGGGCGAGCGACAGGCCATCGTGAGTTGACAGGCACGCCACTGCCCTTTGGAGAGGGTGGCGACGCGGCGATCGAGGTACGGCCCGATCCCGAGCGTGCGAGCGACCGGATCCTGGTCGATCGCGTCGAGATCGTCGTGATGCAGCGTGAGCAAGGCGCGCGGGGTCGCCTGCTCCCACCCTCGACCGCCGTCCTCATGCAGGAATCCCACCCCATGCATCCGCCGAAACGTGTACGGGTCGGTCCCACCGATGGCGATCATCCCCGCCGTCGGCGTCACGAATCCGAGGAGGAGCCGCCCGAGCGTGGACTTCCCCGCCCCGTTCGGGCCCGCGATCCCGACCACCTCCCCACCGGCGACGGTCAGGGCGAGGCCCGTGAGGATCCGGCGCTCGCCGATCATGTGCTCGACCCCACGGGCCTCGACCAGGGTGTCCATCACCTCACTTCAGGAACTTGAGGAGAAAAGCCGGGGCGCAGAGGATGCCATCGGCGGCGTACTTGAGGTAACAGAGCCCTTCCGAATACCACGGCAGGTCGGCCACACAGTCCACGAGGGCGTCCGCGGCATTCTCGATGCAGTTGACCACCACGTCCGTCGGCGTCGGAGCGGGGCTGGGGGTGGGGCCCTGCGCGAACAGGAGGCCCGCGGTGAGTGGGAGGAGGAGGACGCCTCGGATGAGGCGCCGGGAACGGAAGCACTGGGTCATACGGAACTCCGGATGGGAGGTGAAGGAGGGTCAGTCCAGCCGGGAGAAGTCCACAGCCACGGAGGGGCGATGCATCCAGTCCGTGAGCGATAGTGCGAGGGTACCATCCGTGCACGCACCCAGCATCACCGAACGAGCGCGACAGGGAGCGTGCAGCCGCAGCACCCCCCGCCCCTTGCCATCCGTTCAGCCGGATGAGAGGTTTTAGGGACAACCGATCCCGTGGCG
>CAIVJV010000372.1 GCA_903906325.1 uncultured Gemmatimonadota bacterium | reverse complement strand
GCGAACGTCGTGCGGCTGACCCTGCGGCGTCGGTGAGCCCCGCATGAGTCACCTGGCCCGCGTCCTTGAGGCGTTCAACGTCGCGCAGGGCGGCACCGCCGTCGTCTGGATGGCGTCCCCGCGGTCGGGAGACCTCGACGTCGTGGCGGCGGTGGGCGGCGAGGTCGCACCGCCGGCGTCGGCGCTCCTGACCGAGGCACCGACGATCCAATCGCGCGCCACCGCACTCGGTCCGCAATGGATCACCCGGATCCCTGGTCGGACGCCGGCCTGGCTCGGGGTCGGGACCGCGCCGGAGGTGGCGGAGGACGAGGTCGCGCCTCGGGTCACGATGCTCGCGGCGATGCTCGCGCCGATCCTGCAGAGCCAATGGGAGGCGCAGCGCGCCACCGACGAGCTCGCGGAGCGCTACGAGGAGATCAACCTCCTCTACTCCATCAGCGACATCTTGGGGCGCACCGTGACGCTGGAACAGATGGCGCGCACGATCCTCCTCGAGGTGGCGGAGACGGTGGGTGCCGACCTTGGGGCGATCCACACGCATGATCCCACCTCCGGCGTCTTGCGCCCGGTCGCGGCGCTCCGGGTCACGCCGGCGATGGAGCCGGCGGTGATCCCGACCGATCACCCGGTGAGCGTCCCGGCGCGGGTCTTCCGCACCCGCAACGCCCTGTTGGTCGATGCGGGGGTGCTCGAGAGCGAGTACGAGACCGCGTTCCGGTCTGGTGCGTTGCTCTCCGTGCCGATCAACTGGACGGCCCCCGGGGGTGGGGTCACCCTGGGGGTCGTGTCCCTCTCGGGGCGCCGGGGAGGGACGGCCTTCACCGCGGGCGACGAGAAGCTCGTCGCGGCGATCGGGTCGCAGATCGGGACCGCGATCCAGAATGCCCGCCTGGTGCGCGCCTCGGTGGAGCGCGAGCGACTCGAGTCGGAGATGCGCCTCGCCCATGACCTGCAGCTCAAGTTGTTGCCGGCGGGGCAGGTGGTCGCCCCCGAGGCGCTCTGCGCGGCGCGCGTCGAGGCGGCCGAGGGGGTCGGCGGGGACTTCTATCACCTCTTCCGGCTCGATGCGGGCCGCACGGGGATCCTCATCGGCGACGTCTCGGGCCACGGCTATCGGGCCGCGCTGATCATGGCCCTGGTCATGAGTGCGTCGGCGATCCACGCGCGGACGACGAGCGATCCGGCGCGCACCGTGGAGGCGTTGCTCGCGACCGTCGCGGAGGAGCTGCGCGAGACCGAGATGTTCCTGAGCCTCTGCTATGCGGTGGTGGATCACGCTGGCGGCACGATCCAGTGGACCAACACCGGCCATCCTCACGCCTTCGTGATCGATGCCGCCGGGACCGCGCATCGGCTCGAGGCCACCGATCCCCCGTTGGGATTGGGCAGCGCGTCGTTGCATGTGCGGTCCCGTCCGTGGGATCGCACGGCCGATCTGCTCGCCCTCTTCACTGACGGGGTCAGCGATGCGCGGGACAACGCAGGGCAGGCGCTCGGCGAGGCCGCGGTGCTGCGCGTGTTGGCCGCGCGGCGGCGGGAGGTCCCCTCACGGATCATCGACGGTGTCTTCTCGGCGGTCGACGGGCATATGGGCCGGGTCCCACCCCATGACGATCAGGCGGTCGTCGTGCTGCGCAGCGCGTGACGCGGCTCCCGCGCGCGAAGAAGCGCTTCGGGCAGCACTTCCTCACCGATCCGCGCATCCTGACCCGCATCGCCGAGGGGCTCGCGATCACCCCGTCGGACACCGTGATCGAGATCGGCCCTGGGCGCGGCGCGCTCACCGAGGTGCTGCTGGCGCGTGCGGGGCGGGTGATCGCCATCGAAGTCGACCGGGAGCTCGTCCCGATCCTCCGAGCGCGGTGGGCGGACGAGCCGCGGCTGACCGTGGTGGAGGGGGATGTCCTCGCCCAGGATCTCGCCGCGCTCGCCGGCGGTCCGTTCCTGTTGGCGGGGAATGTGCCGTACAACATCACCACGCCGATCCTCTTCCACGGCTTGCGGCGTCCGCGAGCGGAGCGGGCCGTCTTCCTGGTGCAGCTCGAGGTCGCGCAACGGGCCGCGGCGGCGCCTGGCGACGAGGCGTATGGCGCGCTCTCGGTGAATCTGCAGGCGGTCGCGACGGTCGCGCTCCTCTTCCGTGTGCCCGCGGGCGCGTTCGCGCCGCCGCCCAAGGTGGAGTCGGCGGTGATCCGCGTGACCCCGCGGCCCGATCCCGTGATCGCGCCAGCGGAGGAGGAGGCCTATCGCACCATGGTGCAGGGGGCCTTCGGGCTCCGACGCAAACAACTCAAGCGCGTCGTGCGCACCCTCTGGTCCTTTGACGCGCGCCAGGCCGGGGCGGTGATCGATCGGGCGGGCCTCGATCCCGAGGCGCGCCCCGAGACGCTCAGCCCGGCGGCGTTCGCGTCACTCCTCCGCGCGGCGGGCGCCGTCCAGGGCGGCGGACTCAGCCAGGTGGGCTAGTCCCGCGCCTCGTTGGTGAGGGCGTAGGCCAACACCTCGAGCTCCGTCGCCATGTTGACGGCGCGCACCGTGACGCCCTCGGGGGCGACCAGTGAGGTCGGGGCGAAGTTGAGCACCGCACGGATCCCGGCGGCGACCACGCGATCGAGCGCCGCTTGGGCGGCCTCGCCCGGCACGCAGAGCACCGCGATCCTCGGTGCGAGGGCGGCGATGTCGCCCTCCAGGTCATGGTCCGCCCGGACCGTCACCCCACTGAGATGTGTCCCTACGCGGGCGGGGTCGGTGTCGTAGATGCCGACGACGTCGAAGCCATGGGTGCCGAACCCGCGGTACTGGGCGAGCGCCGCCCCGATCTTGCCGGCGCCGACGATCACCACGGGCCAGCGCGTGTCGAGTCCCAGGATCTCGCGGAGCGAGGCGATCAGGTCCTTCACGCCGTAGCCCAACCCTCGCTTCCCGAACGATCCGAAGAAGGAGAGGTCTTTTCTCACCTGTGCCGAGGTGGTCCCACCGGCGCGCGCGAGTTCGCCGCTGGAGATGGTCTCGTGTCCGTCGGCGTCGAAGGCCTCCAGGAACCGGAGGTATCCCGTCAGACGGCGGACGGTGGGTTCAGCGATGTGTTTCACCGGGGGGAGGGCTACTTGTGAAATCCTTCACAAGGTACTCCGTCAGGGCATCGGGTCAATAGGAGCGGGCGGGGCTAGCTTCCCCCTCATGGAGCTCCACACCCTCTCCTACGTGGTCGTCGACGTCGAGACCACCGGGGGCCAACCCGCCACCGGGGACCGGGTCACCGAG
>CAIVJV010000371.1 GCA_903906325.1 uncultured Gemmatimonadota bacterium | reverse complement strand
GGGCCTCAGGGGTTCGAATCCTCTCCCCACCGCTCCCCTTGCGCGGCGCCCGAACGGGCGCCGCGCGTCACTTGGCGCCCGGGACGACCGGTGCCGCCGGTGCGGCAGGGGCCGAGATCGCCGCGGGCACGGTGACCGCCGCGGCACCGCCCCGCGCCGGCCAGAAGCCCTCGACGACCGTGGGCAGGAGGTAGACGCCGCTGCGCGCGGTGATGAAGAGCGACCGCCCGTCCGGACCGCCGAACGCACAATTGGACGGGTACTCGGGGAGCATGACGCGGCCGAGCGGCACGCCCTGCGGATCGAACACCACGACGGCGCTCGCCATCGGCACCGCCACCCACACGTTGCCCATGGAATCGACCGCCAGGCCATCGCCGCCCTTGACCTTCGCCGGATCGCCGACGACGCCCAGGAACCCGAACCGCTTCGGCGCTCCCAGCCTGCCGGGGCCCTCCACGGGGAACGACCACACCCACGGCTCGCCGTAGTCCACCGCGTACAGGGTGCGTCCGTCCGGGGACAGGCGCACCCCGTTCGGCCTGGACAGCGGGACGTCGATGCGCACCGGTTCCGAGCCCTCCTCGGTCGTGTAGTAGATGCCCTTTCGCTCAGGGCGCCGCTTGTCGCCCATGTTCGTGAACCATATGCCGCCGTCCTGGGAGATGACGAGGTCGTTGACCCCGGGCCGGGGCTCGCCGCCGTAGCTCTCGACGACGCCCCGCGGACGCGCGGTGCCGTCGCCGAGCAACTGCAGCTCGACCATGCGGCCCGTGTACATCTGGGTCGCGTACAGGCGGCCGCCCCGCGAGAACGCGAGTCCGGCGCATCCCTTCGAGTCGGACAGGATGCGCTGCGCCTCGTAGCCCCGGGCGCCGGCCACCACCCGCCACACGTCGCCGCGGGACAGGTCGCAGAAGTACACCTGTCCGAACGCGTCGGCGCAGGGGCCCTCAGCGAACTCGAGGTCGCGGAGGATCTGGTCGGGGCGCGCGTCCGGCGCAACGAGGGTGGCGATGCCCGCCCGGCCCTGGGCATCGGCCACCGGCGACGCGGACGCGGCCATCGGCGCGGGAGTCGCCGTGGGCGGCGCGGGCGCCGCAGGGGCAGGCGCGCCCTTGGGGTCGGTGGCGGTCTGCGCGAGCGCACAGGTCAGGACGAAGGTCAGCATGTCGGTCATTGTGCGGGGTGCTCCACGTCGGTGCCGGCGGCCGGGCCCAGCGGGCTCTCGCCGCGGCTGAGGCGATCCCAGGCGTTCGAGTCCACGATGGCGCGGATGAACCTCTCGTAGGACTCGGCGAATCCCTGGAAGTCCTGGTCGAAGTAGACGAGCACAAGCCAGACGCCCGCCTTGGCCTCGCCCGCCAGGCGGCGGCCGCGCGCGTCGGGGATGGCCGGGGAGGCGGCGATCCGCTCGAGCACCTTGCCCTTCACGGCATCGTCGAGCAGGCGCTCGAGCCCCGGGCGGTAGCGGCCCTCGCATCCGTCGCGCAGGAAGTGCACCAGCGCCCATACGTGGGCGTAGTACGCAAGCTGGGCATCTCGCCCACGCTCGAGGAACGACTGCGGCGAGCCCTCGAGCACCTCGCGCAGCGGGTACGGGGTGCGCCGCCGGATGGTGTTGCGCAACTCGGTGTACCGCTCCGTGTTGCGCCACGGAAGGAACACCGGCTCCTTCGCGCCGGGCATCAGGCGGAACCCCTCCATGAAGCACGCGATGCCCTCCTCGAGCCACACGGGCAGCGCGTTGCGGAGGGTCGTCTGGGAATACTGGTGCCAGCCCTCGTGCGCCGCGATGGTGAGGGTGTCGCGATAGCCGATGTCGTACAGCACGGCCTCGCCGCCGGAGGTGAATCCCCCGCGCCCCATCCGAAGGTACGGCGCCGCGTCGGGGCCGAGGCGGTACTCGGTGAACCGCGCCCATTCCTCGCGGTTGCCGAGGATGCAGGACTCGAGCCGGCGGGGCGGCGCGGGGAGCGGAACGAGCCCGATGCGGTAGTTGCGGAGCGCGGCCTCGTAGAAGCCCGGTAGCGTCGCGAGCAACGAAGAATTGCGGATCGAGGTGCGGACCCGCCAGTGCGCGGTGTCCACCTCCAGCCCCTCCACGGAATTCCAGCGCCACTCCCGGCGCGACACCACGGGGCTCGCGTCGAGCTCGACGGGCAGCCCGCCCCGGGCGGCCCCGGGCGCGGGGGCCGACGGCACCGGGCGCGGCTTCGACGCGCACGCGGCGCCCAGCAGCGCGGCGGCGACGGAGGCCGCGGACAGGGCTCGGGACGACGAT
Source organism: uncultured Gemmatimonadota bacterium (assembly GCA_903906325.1). GTDB lineage: Bacteria > Gemmatimonadota > Gemmatimonadetes > Gemmatimonadales > Gemmatimonadaceae > Pseudogemmatithrix. The sequence goes on along the minus strand of CAIVJV010000371.1, from coordinate 108 downwards.
CGCACGCCGTCAGCGTAGGGCATCGAGCGCCCGGCGCGCAGCCTCGATGTCCGCCTTGGCCTGCTCCATCATGGCCCGGGTCTCGGCCACGAGCTCCGGCTTGGCCTT
>CAIVJV010000370.1 GCA_903906325.1 uncultured Gemmatimonadota bacterium | reverse complement strand
TCAAGGCCAAGCTGGAGGCCGAGGGCGCGGTCGTCGAGATCAAGTAAGCTTGCATCCGAGCTTGCGGCAGCTGCAGCACTCCTGAATTTCGTTCGCCTCCTCCCGGTCGGGTCCGCCGACCGGGAGCGAGGCGGTTTCGGCCTGTACCCGGGCCCGGCCCGAGGCACATATGATCACGCAGATCTCGTTCGGTAAGCGCGAGCACGGCATGCAGATGCCGCACCTGCTCGACATCCAGACCCGCGCGTTCGAGTCGCTCCTCCAACTCGACGCCGCCGCCCACGACCGCGAGGATGTGGGCCTCGAGCGGGTCTTCAAGGACCTGTTCCCGATCACCGACGTCCACGAGAACTTCTCGCTGGACTTCAAGCGCTACACCCTCGGCGAGCCGAAGTACTCGGTCGAGGAGTGCATCGAGCGCGACATGACCTACTCGGCGCCCCTCAAGGCGACCCTCGTCCTCACCGTGTTCGAGGTGAACCCGGCCGACGAGAAGACCAAGCGGGTCAAGAACCAGATCGAGAAGGAGGTCTACCTCGGGGAGCTGCCCTTGCTCACCGGGCTGGGGACCTTCGTGATCAATGGCGCCGAGCGCGTCATCGTCAGCCAGCTCCATCGCTCACCGGGCGTGGTCTTTGAGGAGGCGACGCACCCCAACGGGCAGCGCCTCATCTCCTCGCGCATCATCCCGTTCCGCGGCTCGTGGGTCGAGTTCACCGTCGACATCCACGACGTCGTCTACGTCCACATCGACAAGAAGAAGAAGTTCCCGGCCACGGCGCTCCTCCGCGCCCTCGGCTACGGGACCAACGCCGACATCTACCGCCTCTTCTTCGGCGTCCGTGAGCTCGATCTCACCAAGCGGAAGGAAGGGCGGGATCGCGAGGTGATCGGCGCCATCATCGCCGAGGCCGTCGAACTCCCCGGCGAGGCCACGGCCGAGGACGCGCCGAAGGCCAAGACCAAGAAGGCCCGGGCCGAGCGCGAGCGCGCCGAGGCCAACCTGCTCGTGAAGGAAGGGGACGAGCTGACCGAGGAGGTGTTCAACCGCCTCCGTCGGCAGAAGATCGACAAGATCAAGGTCTTCGCCTCGTACCAGACCGTCGACCTGCGGGACGAGCTCACCGCGTTCGAGAGCGAGGAGCGGCCCCAGCCGCGGACCCTCGCGATGGACGTCGTCGACCCGGCCACCGGCGAGATCCTCGCCGAGATCGGGCAGGCGCTCAACGTCACGCTGGTCAAGCGCCTCCGGAAGGCGGAGGTCGGGCATGTCTCATGCTTCGTGGCCTCGGGCCGCGCCGAGAGCATGCTGATCAAGAACACCCTCGCGAAGGACCCGACCAAATCCAACGACGAGGCGCTCAAGCAGATCTACTCGCTCCTCCGGCCCGGCGATGCGCCGAACAAGGAGACGGCCAAGCAGGCCCTCGAGCGCCTCTTCTTCAGCCCCAAGCGCTACGACCTCGGCCGCGTCGGTCGGTACAAGATCAACCAGCGCCTGCGGCTCAATACGCCGGCGAACCACACCGTCCTCACCACCGAGGACTTCGTCGCGATCATCCGCTACCTCGTGGAGCTCCATGAGGGCCGCGGGCATGTGGATGACATCGACCACCTCGGCAACCGTCGCATCCGCTCGGTCGGCGAGCTCATCGCCAACCAGTTCTCCGTCGGCCTCTCGCGCATGGCGCGGCTGGTCAAGGAGCGGATGAGCATCAACCAGGACAGCGAGAAGATCTCGCTCGACGACCTCGTGAACGCCCGCACCGTCTCGGCGGTGATCCAGGCCTTCTTCGGCTCGTCGCAGCTCTCGCAGTTCATGGACCAGACCAACCCGCTCGCCGAGCTGACGCACAAGCGTCGCCTCTCGGCGCTCGGCCCCGGCGGCCTCACCCGCGAGCGCGCGGGCTTCGAGGTCCGTGACGTGCACTTCTCCCAGTACGGGCGCATGTGCCCCATCGAGACGCCGGAAGGACCGAACATCGGGCTCATCACCTCGCTCGCCTGCTTCGCCCGCGTGAACGACCTCGGCTTCGTCGAGACCCCGTACCGCATCGTCAAGCAGGGCAAGGTCACCAACGAGCTCGCGTGGCTCGATGCGACCCGCGAGGAGGAGGCCGTGATCGCGCAGGCGAACGCGCGCCTGAACCCCGATGGCACCTTCATGGACGAGCTCGTGCTCTGCCGCCAGCAGGCGGACGTGCCGCTCCTCCCGCCGTCGCGCATCGACTTCATGGACGTCGCGCCCGAGCAGCTCGTCTCGATCGCGGCCGCCCTGATCCCCTTCCTCGAGCATGACGACGCGAACCGCGCGCTCATGGGCTCGAACATGCAGCGCCAGGCCGTCCCCCTCCTCAACCCGCAGACGCCGTTCGTCGGCACCGGGCTCGAGGAGAAGGTGGCGGTCGACTCCGGCGCGGTCGTGATCGCCAAGCGCAACGGCGTCGTCACGCGCGTCACCGCCGACGAGATCGTCGTCGACGCCGCGACCCGCGGCGCCCGGGACGGCAGCACCCCGCTCGCCCGGCTCACGCAGCAGGATCGCTACAAGCTCAAGAAGTACCGCCGCACCAACCAGGACACCGCCCTCAACCAGCGGCCGCTCGTCACCCTCGGCCAGAAGGTGAAGGCCGGGGACGTGCTCGCCGATGGTTCGGGCACGCAGTTCGGGCAGCTCGCGCTCGGGTCCAACGTGACCGTCGCGTTCATGCCGTGGTACGGCCACAACTTCGAGGACGCGATCGTCCTCTCCGAGCGCCTGGTGAAGGACGACGTGTACTCGTCGATCCACATCCAGGAGCACGAGCTGCACGTGCGCGACACCAAGCGCGGGCAGGAGGAGATCACGCGCGAGATCCCGAACGTCTCCGAGGACGCGCTCCTCGACCTCGACGAGCGGGGTATCGTCCGCATCGGCGCGCATGTGCGCCCGGGCGACATCCTCGTCGGCAAGATCACCCCGAAGGGCGAGACCGAGCTCTCCCCCGAAGAGAAGCTCCTCACCGCGATCTTCGGTGAGAAGGCGAAGGACGTGAAGGACTCGTCCCTCAAGGTCTCCCCGGGCGTCGAGGGCGTCGTCATCGACGTCAAGATCTTCTCCCGGGTCGAGGACCAGGTCGTGGAGAAGGACCGGGGCGAGCGCATCGGCGAGGTCCGCCGCCTCGAGGGTGAGGAGAAGGTGCGCGTGAACGACGTGCGCGATGAGGAGATCAAGGCGCTGCTCGTCGGGCAGAAGGTCGCCCTCGCGCTCCAGAACGGCACGGTCGAGGAGGCGATCCCCGCGGGGACCGTCCTCTCCGAGGCGCTGTTGCGCGACCTGCGCCTCATCACCCTCGACCTCAAGACCTTCCGCGTCGAGGACAAGAAGGTCAACGCCGCGATCCGCGAGATCATCGACTCGGCCGACGCCATCAAGGCGAAGATCGAGGAGCACGCCGAGGAGCGGATCGACCGCATCCTCCAGCCCGATGAGCTCCCGCCCGGCGTGATCCAGCTCGTGAAGGTCTACCTGGCTGAGAAGCGCAAGATCTCCGTCGGTGACAAGATGGCCGGCCGCCACGGCAACAAGGGCATCGTGGCGCGCATCGTGCCGGAAGAGGACATGCCGTTCCTCCCCGATGGGCGGCCGGTGGACATCGTCCTCAACCCGCTCGGCGTGCCGTCCCGCATGAACGTGGGACAGATCCTCGAGACCCACCTCGGGTGGGCGGCGAAGATCCTCGGCTTCTACGCGAAGACCCCGGTCTTCCAGGGCGCCAACGAGCGCGAGATCGGGCTCTGCCTGCGCCTCGCGGGTCTCGAGTGGGTGCAGGGGTCGCTGCGGCTCGGTGCGTCGACGCCGGCGCCGTCAGCCGAGGAGCTCCGGTCCATCCTGGACGCGCTCCGGCCGGCCCCCGAGGAGGGGGAGAAGGTCGAACTCCTCCACGATGCGTCCCTCAACGACCTCTCGGCGCGCGGGATGACCGCGGAGGCCAAGGCCGTGGCGGGTCGCATCCACGACTATCTCGTGGCGGCGGCGAAGGAGCTCGCGGAGCGCGAGGCGGTCGCGACACGGCATGCCATCGCGCACCATGAGGCGGAACTCGCCGCCGACGAGCTCTCGGCCGCGCAGAAGGCCGAGCGCAAGAAGGCGATCAAGGAGCTGGAGAAGCGCGCGGCGCTCGACGCCGCGGGGCTCCTCGAGGCGATGGGGCATCCCGCGCTCGCGGGGATGCTCGGGAAGAAGAGCGAGGCCGACGTCGATGCGGCGGCCGTCGAGCTCATCACCGCCGGCGGCCTGCTGCCGGGCGGCAAGATCCGCCTGCGCGACGGGCGCACGGGGGAGGCGTTCGCCAACCCGGTGACCGTCGGGGCGGTGTACATGCTCAAGCTCAGCCACCTCGTCGACGACAAGATCCACGCCCGCAGCATCGGCCCGTACAGCCTCGTCACGCAGCAGCCGCTCGCCGGCAAGGCGCAGTTCGGCGGCCAGCGCTTCGGCGAGATGGAGGTCTGGGCCCTCGAGGCGTACGGCGCGGCGCACACGCTGCAGGAGATCCTCACGGTCAAGTCGGACGACGTGAACGGCCGCAGCCGCGTGTACGAGGCGATCGTGAAGGGGCAGAACCTGCCGGAGCCGGGTATCCCGGAGTCGTTCAACGTGCTGGTGAAGGAACTGCAGG
>CAIVJV010000369.1 GCA_903906325.1 uncultured Gemmatimonadota bacterium | reverse complement strand
GTGAGCGCGAACGGCACGCCGGCCGCGGCGAGCTGCGCCGGGTTCGTCGGCGCCTGATACCAGTGGCGCATCGCGGCCAACGAGGCGTTGAGCGCGGCTTCCGGGCTCGAGACATCCGGGGCGTCGGGGAAGTTGAGGGGGATGATCAGCGGCTGGGTCCGGCCCTTCAGCACATCGATCAGGCGATACTCGGTCCCATTGCCGCGGAACCAGGGGGTGAGCTTGTAGTCGGCGGCGATCCGGTAGGCGCGGAGGTACTCCTCCTCGCTCCCGGTCTGGAAGAGCACGGGCTGCTTCCCTTGCACCGCGCTCGCGAGGGCCCCGAGGGCCTCGCTCCGCTCCGGCGGGAGCACGGACCGGCCGCTCGCCTCGTAGGCGGCATTCGCGCGGATGTACCACTCGGCGTCCATCAGGGTCTGCCGCATCAGGGCGGTGGTCCCCATCGCCGAGTTGGGATACATCCCGCCCAGCTGGAAGGAGCGCTGGAAGCCGACGGCCTGCGCCAGGTCGGCGCGGAGCACGCGCTCACGCACACCGGCGTCGCTGAGGGTCACCACCGAGGCGGTGCCGCGGAAGATCCCCTGCCGTGGGACCGCGAGGGCGGTGCCGAAGCCGAGGGAGCGGAGCGCCACGCGGCGGGTGGAGTCGTCCTTGAGGTTCGTCGTGGTGCTGAACCAGGCGCGCACCTGCGGGTTCCAGTGGGTCGGTCCCACGTCGCCCCCCTGCGGGACGGCATCCATCCCGAGGTCGGCGTGGGCGTCGATGAAGCCGGGGTAGACGGTGAGCCCCTTGAGGTCCCAGACGCGGGCGCCGGCGGGCGCCTTGAGGTTCCGGCCCACGGCGGTGATGAGACCGTTCCGGATCACGATGGTGGCGCTGTCGATGGTCTGGCCCGGTCCGGTGACGACGCGCGCCCCCACGAGGGCGTGGAATCCGGTGCCGTTGTCGCGCAGGCCGGTGACCGGCTCGAGGCGCGACGCCTGCTGGGCGCCGAGCGCGCTCGCCAGCCAGAGGGCGAGGGCCGGGATCGTGCGGGATGCTCTCACGAGGTGCTCCGTGCGAGATGGCCGGCGGGGCAGGCGGCCATCGGAGGTCGGGGGTCAGATGCCTGCGTCACCGGTGCGTGGGGCACGCGCACTCCCTGCAGTATGCCCTCCCCAGGCGGGGGGGCAAAGGGCGGGGGTGCACTAACTACGGAGGCGGAGGGCGGAATGCTGAACGCTCAAAGCTGGACGCTGAAAGCTGACGTGGGGGTCGGTATCATTCGTCGATGGCCGCCGCCGGACTCCTCGCCCTCCTCGACGACATCACCACGCTGCTCGATGACGTCGCCACCATGTCCAAGGTGGCCGTCAAGAAGACCAGCGGGGTGGTGGGGGACGACCTCGCGCTCAATGCCCAACAGGTCGTGGGCTTCTCCCCCGACCGGGAACTCCCCGTGGTCTGGGCGGTCGCCAAAGGCTCGCTGCTCAACAAGGTGATCCTGGTCCCGGCGGCGCTGCTGATCAGTGCGACCGTGCCGGCGGCGATCGGCCCCCTCCTCATGGTCGGCGGCGCCTTCCTCTGTTACGAAGGGGTGGAGAAGGTCTGGCACAAACTCCGGCAGGCGCCCGAGGAGGCCCACCATAAAGAAGAGCTCCGGGCGGCGGCGACGGCCTCCGCGGCGGATCTCCTCGCCCTCGAGCGCACGCGGATCCGCGGCGCGATCCGTACCGACTTCATCCTCTCGGCGGAGATCGTGGTGATCGCCCTCGGCACCATGACGTCGGCCTCGGTACCACAGCAGGCGGCGGCGCTCAGCGCGATCGGGGTGCTCGTGACCCTGTTGGTCTACGGGCTGGTCGCGGGGATCGTGAAGCTCGATGACCTCGGGCTCCGGCTCGTCGCGCTGGGTGGGGCGGCGCGGACCTTCGGCCGCGGCATCCTCCGATCGGCACCCTGGCTGCTCAGAGGCCTCGGCATCGCGGGGACGATCGCGATGTTCCTGGTGGGGGGCTCGATCCTCGCGCACGGGATCCCGGCCGTCGGGCATGGCATCGAGGCCCTCACGGCCGGTCGCGGTGGGGCAGGGACCCTGCTCACGATGGCGCTCGAGGCCGGGTTCGGGATCATCGTCGGGGGCCTCGTGTTGAGTGGGCTCGCCCTCGTGCGGCG
>CAIVJV010000368.1 GCA_903906325.1 uncultured Gemmatimonadota bacterium | reverse complement strand
TATCGCTACGCGAACGAGGACCGCCCTGTGCTGATCGATTCCGTGACGATCCAGGTGCGGACCGACGGGGGCCTCCAGCCCCGCACCTTCCCGACCTACCGGACGCATCACGGGCCGATCGTGCGCGCCGAGGGGGACCGCTGGATCGCGACGCGGCTGATGCATGACCCGATCACCGCGCTGACGCAGTCGTACACGCGGACCAAGGCCCGGTCGCTCGCTGAGTTCCGTGCGACGATGGACCTGCACACCAACTCGTCGAACAACACCGTCTATGCCGACGCCGATGGGCATATCGCGTACTTCCATGCGAACCATGTGGCGACGCGGGACCCGCGATTCGACTGGCGGAAGCCGGTCGATGGGAGTGATCCGGCGACCGAGTGGGGGCCGGTGCACACGGTGGACGAGAGCCCGCTGATCATCGACCCCCCCACGGGGTGGATCCAGAACACGAATAACTGGCCCTATTCCGGCGCCGGCCGCTTCAGCCCGCGCCAACGCGACTTTCCGGCCTACATGGATTGGTATGGGGAGAACCCGCGTGGGATCCACGCCCTCGAGGTGCTGCAGGCCCGTCGCGGCTTCACCCTGCAGACCTTGATCGACGCGGCGTACGACCCGCATCTCACCGCCTTCGACCCCCTCCTCCCCGCGCTCTTCACCGCCTACGACCGGCTCGGCGGCGCCGATCCGGCGCGCGCGCGGTTCCGTGAGGTGATCGACACGCTGCGGGGCTGGGATCGGCGCTCGAGCACCAGCTCCGTCGCGACGACGGTCGCCGTGCTCTTCGGCGAGGCGCTCTGGACCGCCTCCCGGTCCGATCCTGAGGCGGAGGGGATGGATCTCCTCACGTTCATGGCGACCAAGAGCCAGCCCGCGATGCGGATCGCCGCGCTCGACAGTGCGGTCACGCGGCTCGAGCGGGACTTCGGGAGTTGGCGTACGCCCTGGGGGGAGATCAATCGCTTCCAGCGACTGACGGGTGACATCCAACAGCCGTTCAATGATTCGGGGCCGAGCCTGCCGGTGGGATTCACCTCATCCCGGTGGGGGTCACTCGCCGCGTTCGGCGCGCGCACCTGGCCTGGGACGAAGAAGATGTATGGGACGCTCGGGAATAGCTTCGTCGCGGTGGTCGAGTTCGGCGATACGCTGCGCGCCCGCGCCGTGACCGCAGGCGGGCTCAACAACGTGCCGACCGCGAAGCACTTCAATGACCAGGCGGCACGGTATGTGGCCGGGGATCTCCGCGAGGTCTACTTCTATCCGTGGCAGCTCGAGGGGCATACGGAACGGCGCTACCGCCCAGGAGAGCGGTAGCGCCGTCGGCGGCGCGGCTGGCGTCCCTCACTCGAGCGAGGGACGCCGCCTTCATCACTTGAGGGTGACGCCCAGCTCGCTCTTGGCGCCGGTCCCCTTCCCGACGAGCTCTGTCACATAGGTCGGCTGCTTCGCGCCGTCCATCACCTGGAACTTGACCCAGCCGCCGGTCGTGGACTCATCGATCCACCAGCTCAGGGTCCCGCCGGGCTGACCGAAGCGCACGTGGCGCGCCTTGAAGGTGCCCGCGGGCGTCGTGATGGTCTCGACACCGACCGTCGCCCCCTCGACCGACTCCGGCGTGGGCCGCGAACGGAAGGTCCCCATCATGTTCCAGCTGCTCCACTGCTCCGGGACCATCATCTCCTGTGGCTCGGGATTATCGGGGAGCTTGGCGCGCATCCGCACGAGCTCCTGGACGAACTCGTTCCCCATCTCGGGGCGGAAGAGCGCCTCCAGGATCACCGTGTCGGCCTGGCTGCGATCATACCGAGTGATCGTCTTGATCCGCCACCACTGCGCCCCATCGCTCTGCTTGCCGATGTACGCGCGCTCGGTCTCCTGCGTCATCTCGTCCCCGCCGACCCGGGTGGTCCATCGGGTCCACTCCCCCGGCTGATACGGACGCTCGAAGACGGTCGCGCCCGACGAGAACTGCATGCTGAAGAGCTGGGAGATCCAGGCCCAGGCGAAGTCCCCGCTCCAGTTGGCGCCGGCCATCGCCATCCCCGCGCTCCCCGCGAGCCTGTTCGCCGCACGCTCGATCGCGCCGGCGATCTTGTCCCCGCCAGCCACATAGACCCCGGTCGGGCCGGCCATCGCCTTAGCGAGGTCGCTCTCCCGGCGTTTCAATAGCTCGAGGGTCGCCGGGGTGAAGCCCGTGCGATCGCCGGCGAGATAGCCACGGAGGCGATCCCGGAGATTCCGATACTCAGGCAACTGGAAGCCTCCCGCCTGCGCCGCGGCGTTCTCCGGCCCGTCGAGGATCTTCTGCCGCTCCTTCCGAAGGGTCTCAGCGTCCGGGCCGCACTTGGCCTTGATGGCCGCTCGCGCCGCGATCTGCCCCAGCCGACCGGCGACGATCCCGCCGCCCGCCTCGAAGTCGCGTGCACACTTCTCGTACTTCTCGATCTTGGCCTCCGCATCCTCGAGCTGGGTGCGGACATTGCCCGACTCCGCCTGCTCCTTGGCGGCCGAGACGAGGAAGCGATCGAAGACCGCCTCGACGATGTCGAGGACCCGGTTGGATTGGGCGCGGGCCTGCGCCGGCAGGAGCAGGGCGAGGGCGATGTAGGTGAGGAGGCGGCGGGGCGTGCGCATAGCATCTCCGAGGTGGCGACGAAGCGGCCCTCTGGGCCGAACTGACCTCTGTAAGGTTGCGCGCCCTCAGGCGATCCGCCAGCGACCGCCGGTGGTGGGGCACCCCGAGGGGTGCGAGATTGACAGGATGCATCGATCCCTCCGGACTCTCTCGTGTGCCGCGGCCCTCGTGGTGGGCCCCGGTCTCATCGCCGCCCAGACGCCGACACCGCTTGGCGAGCTCCCCGTGATCCCCGCCCCGGCCTCGGTGACCCCGGGCACCGGGAGCTGGCAACCGAAGGGACGGCTCCCGGTCTTCCTACCGGAGGCCTCCGAGGCCCAGCTGGGGCGCGCGGGGATCACCGTTCGGTCGACCGATTCCGCGTCGGTCGGGGGCCCCGAGGGATATCGGCTCGAGATCAGGTCGCGTGGGGTCACCATCACCGCGGCACGCGATGCGGGTCGCTTCTATGCGCTGCAGACGCTGCAACAGTTGGTCGAGGCGGCCGATGGTGGACGCGTCCCGGCGGTGACGATCGCTGACGCCCCCCGCTTCGCCTGGCGCGGACTGCACCTCGACGTCGGCCGACACTTCCAGCCGGTGCCCTTCATCAAGCGCTACCTCGACCTGATGGCGCGCTACAAGCTCAACGTCTTCCACTGGCACCTCACCGAGGACCAGGGGTGGCGGATCGAGATCAAGAAGTACCCGCGCCTCACCGAGGTGGGAAGCTGCCGGAAGGAGACGATCCTCGCCAAGAACTTCTCGCCGTACGTGGGCGATGGGGAGCGGTATTGCGGCTTCTATACGCAGGAGGAGATCCGGGAGGTGGTGGCGTACGCCGCCGCACGGCACATCACCGTCGTGCCTGAGATCGAGATGCCGGGACATACCGTCGCGGCGCTCGCGGCCTATCCACAGTACGCCTGCACCCCGGGTCCGTTCGAGGTCCTGACCATCTGGGGGGTCTCGGAGGAGATCTTCTGCCCCACGGAGGCGACCTTCGCCTTCCTGCAGGACATCATGACCGAGGTG
>CAIVJV010000367.1 GCA_903906325.1 uncultured Gemmatimonadota bacterium | reverse complement strand
CCATCGGCCATGCGCGTGAGGAGGTCGGCGCCCCGCTGCGCCTGGCCGGTGGTGGGCCGTACAAGGGCGGCGAGGATCACGAGGGCGGCGAGCAGACGGCGCATGCGGGACTCCGAGGGACGGGTGGAGGGACGAGCGACGCACCGCGGGGGGCGTGCGCGGACTCGATGAATGTTAGGGCGTCGGGATCGGATAGGGCGAGACATGCCCGGGATAGACGGTGCGCGCCCCGAGCGCCCGGAGGCGATCCCAACTCGCCCGGACCACCGCGGGATCCTCGTCGCCGATCATCGATTCGAGGGTGAGGTCGCCGGTGAAACACGCGCCGCCATCGAGCACGAGCGAGACGCTGCAGGGGGAATGCCCCGGCGTGGGCACCACCTCCCCCGCGATCCCGAGCGCGGCGAGTCGCGCGCGCGAATCGGCACAACGGAGCACCACGTTCCCTTCGGTGCGGATCGGGGTGTAGGCCTCGCCCGGCTTGACCCACCGCGCCATCCCCTCGATGTGGGGGACCTGCTCCTCGAAGACCCAGAGCGCCATGCCGCGCCCTTTGAGATCCTCGGCGCACCCCGCGTGATCGATGTGGTAGTGCGTGGCGAAGCCCGCGCGGATGGCGGTGAGCGGGATATCCTTGCGCCGGAGCTCGTGCTCGAGCGCCCCCAGCATCCCGATCCAGCCGAGGTCGACGAGGAGGCGGGCATCCCCCGCCCCGATCACCCAGACATTGGTGGAGCGGTAGCCGACGTTCACGATGGGGGGTGAGGCCATCTCGGATGCTCGCGCCCGCCGGCCGGAAGGGCAAGCCACCGCGCGCACTAGATTCCGGCCATGGCCCGCCCGCTGCGCCACCTCGTCCTCATCCTCGGCGACCAGCTGGATCCGAGCGCCGCGGTCTTCGACGACTTCGATCCCGCGCAGGACGCGATCTGGATGGCGGAGGTCGCGGAGGAATCGACGCATGTCTGGGCCTCCAAACCACGGATCGCGCTCTTCCTGAGTGCGATGCGGCACTTCCGGGATGCGCAGCGCGCGCTCGGTCGGCGGGTGATCTACCGTGGGTTGGACGACGCCGAGAACGCGGGGTCGCTCGCCGGGGAGCTCGCGCAGGCGATCGCGACCGAGCGCCCCGCACGGCTCGTGATGACCGAGCCCGGGGATTGGCGGGTGCAGGCCGCCCTGACCGCCGCCGCCGCGCAGGCGGGGGTGCCGCTCGAGATCCGCACCGACCGCCACTTCCTCTCGACGATCGACCAGTTCCGCGCGCATGCCAAGGGCCGCAAGCAGCTCCGACTCGAGTTCTGGTATCGCGAGCTCCGACGCGAACACCGGGTGCTGCTCGATGGGACCGGGGGGCCGGAAGGAGGCGAGTGGAATTACGACGCCGAGAATCGTGGGGCGTTCGGGAAGCAGGGGCCGGGCTTGCTCCCCGCGCCGGTACGCTTCCCGCCCGATGCGATCACGCGTGAGGTGATCGCGCTCGTCGAGTCACGCTTCGCGACGCATCCCGGGAGGCTCGAGGCCTTCGATTGGCCGGTGACCCCCGCGGAGGCGACCGCCGCGCTCGAGGACTTCATCGCGCACCGGCTCGCCGACTTCGGCACGTATCAGGATGCGATGTGGACGCGGGAGCCCTGGCTCTACCACTCGCGGATCGCCGCGGCGATGAACCTCAAGCTCCTGGATCCGCGCGACGCCATCGCCGCGACCGAACGCGCGTATCGGGCGGGGCGCGTGCCGCTCGCGAGCGCGGAGGGGTTCATCCGACAGATCTTAGGATGGCGTGAGTATGTGCGCGGGCTCTACTGGCTCTACATGCCCGCGTACGCCGAGGGGAACGCGCTCGATGCGCGGGAGCCGTTGCCGGCGTTCTATTGGAGTGGGGAGACGGAGATGGCCTGTCTGCGTGATGCGATCGGCCAGACGCTCACCTATGGGTACGCACACCATATCCAGCGGCTGATGGTCACGGGGCTCTACGCCCTCCTCCTCGGCGTGCAGCCCAAGGCGGTGCACGAGTGGTATCTCGCCGTCTATGTGGATGCCGTGGAGTGGGTGGAGCTCCCGAACACCATCGGGATGGCGCTCTACGCCGACGGCGGGATCATGGCGTCCAAGCCGTATGTCGCGACCGGGAAGTACATCGACCGGATGAGCGATTACTGCACGGGATGTCGGTTCGACCCAGCACAATCGACGGGCGAGACCGCCTGCCCCTTCACGACGCTCTACTGGGACTTCCTGATGCGCCACGAGCCGATGCTCGCCAAGAACCTGCGGTGGGCGCTCCAGGTGAAGAACCTGAAGCGACTCTCCGCCGAGCAGCGCACCGCGATCGCCGAGCGCGCGGCGACGATCCGAGCTGTCGGCGGGGCGCCGCCGGTCGCATCCTCCTGATCTCCCTCCACCATTCCTCCTCATGCGACTCTCCCGCACCCTCCTGCTCGCCGCACTCCTGAGCCCTGCCCTCACCTCCGCGCAATACCGCCCGACCGGCGCCGAGGGCGGCGCCCGCGCGCCGGGCGACACCTTCCCGCGCGTGCATGTGGTCTGGGGCCGCCGCGACGGGACGAGCACCTTCCCGCTCGTCGACTACCCGCAGGTGAAGCCCCTCGTCCGCGGTCAGATGGACTTCAGGCACTACCACACCTCGGCCGAGGTCGAGGAGTGGATGCAGAAGTGGGCGAAGGAGCGGCCTGAGCTCGTCGAGCTCTACATGGTGGGGAACGCCTACAGTGGGCGTCCGATCTGGCAGCTCACGCTCACGAACAAGAGGACCGGCGCGCACACACAGAAGCCGGCGGCCTTCTTCGAGGGGGGCCGTCACTCGGGAGAGATCACCTCGACCGAGAGCGTGCTCTACCTCGCCTG
>CAIVJV010000366.1 GCA_903906325.1 uncultured Gemmatimonadota bacterium | reverse complement strand
GCGGCTACGGCTACACCACCGATTATCCGGTGGAGAAGTTCTACCGCGATGCGAAGATCGGCACGATCTACGAGGGGACGAGCAACATGCAGCTCCAGACGATCGCGAAAGGGATCCTGAAGTAGGTGCCGCGCGGCGTCCCTACGAAGATGTGATCGACATCGATGCCAAATGGATGACCGCTGTGGTGTCCGCCCTCACCGACATGCCATATGGTATCAGGGTGCAGGAGAGCGAGGCGAGATGGTGGTCTTACCTGACCACTTGCCTTCCCATACCTTGGATTCATGACGACTCGTCGCGACTTCCTTCGACAGGCCTCCCACCTCGGCGCGGGCCTCGGCGCACTCTCGCTCTCCCCCGACCTGCTCCAAGCTCTGTCACAGGTCACGCTCCCTGTCGGGCCACTCCTCCAGCGAACGATTCCCAAGACCGGTGAGAGGATCCCCGTCATCGGCCTCGGGAGCTCGGCGACTTTCGCCGAGGTCGCTCGTCGGGAGGATGTCACCGCCCTCCGAGCCGTGCTGCAGACCTTGGTGGACGGAGGCGGGCGCATCTTCGACACCGCCCCCGCCTATGGTGCCTCGGAAGAGGTCGCCGGGGGACTCGTGAACGAACTCGGGATCGCCGAGCAGATGTTCTGGGCCACCAAGGTGAATGTCGCCGGCCGCCGTGGCGGTACCGCGGACCCCGCGGCGGCACGAGCGCAGATCGCGCAGTCGCTCGCGCGCCTTCGTCGCCCCTCGATTGACCTCATCCAGGTGCATAACCTGGGGGACCCGGCGACGCAGCTCCCCATCATCAGAGAGTTCCAGCGCGCGGGCAAGGTGCGCTACATCGGCATCTCCACGACCTTCCCCAATCAGTACGCACAGCTCATCGAGGTGATGCGTAACGAACCGCTCGACTTCATTGGGGTGGACTACGCGGCAGACAACCGCGACGTGGAGGAGACGATCCTGCCCCTTGCCATCGAGCGGAAGATCGCGGTCCTCGCGTACGCCCCGTTCGGGCGCACGAGCCTCTTTCGGCGCGTCGCAGGACAACAGCTCCCTGCCTTCGCGGCGGAGTTCGACGCCACCTCTTGGGCGCAGTTCTTCCTCAAGTTCACTCTGTCGCACCCTGCGATCACCGCGGTGACCCCCGCGACGAGTCAGGCGAAGAACATGCTCGATAATCTCGGAGGTGGGATCGGGCGGCTCCCCAACGCGGAGCATCGGCGGCAGATCATCGCCTTCATCGACGCGCTCCCTGCCCCACCGCCAAGTCGGTGAGAGCGACGGGCCCCTCACCGGCGATCCATCCCTGTACCGCGATCGGTGATACGTTCAACCGTCCTCGAGTATCGCCCGCACATCGGAATCGAGCTGCCCCGCCGCGCGATCGCGCGTGAGCCATGAGACGCCGAGGAACACCAGCATCGAGGTTACGAGGGTCAGCCCCGTGACGGTGATCCCCTGCGGCACGGCGAGTCGCTTGGACCAGACGAGCCACTCGAGTCCGACCGTGAGGGTGAGTCCCGTGGCGATCGAGGCCAGCGCGCCCTCGCGTGTGGCGCCGGTCCAGTTGAGCCCGATCGCGAGCGCGGGGACGAGCGTCGAGGCGAAGAGGCCGTAACCCAAGATCCCGAGGAAGGCGACGAGGAGTCCGGCCTGCTGCGCCAAGCACGCGGCGAGGATCGCGATCACCATGGTCCAGAGGCGTCCGATCAGGAGCTGCCGGACCGGCTCGCGCCCCAGCGCGCGCGGGAGATCGTGTGTGAGCGCCGCGGCCCCGATGCTCAAGAACGAGTTCACCGTGCTCATGATCGCCGCGGCGACGCCGGCGAAGACGAGTGCTGAGAGGACGACGGGGACGAAGCGCAGGAGGAACTGCGGGGTCGCCTCGTCAGGTGAGGTGAGGGCCGGCATCTCCCCGCGGATCACGAGCGCCCTCACCGCGACCCCGACGGAGAACAAGAGAAGCTGGGCGAGCACCATCGCGACCGTCATGAGCACGGGATACCACTTGAGCCGCGCGAGATCGCGGAGCATGTAGTACTTGTGCGCGATCTGCGGCTGCCCGAGCGAGCCGACGGCGAAGACGAAGAAGAAGGAGAGCGCGACCATCGGCCCGCGCGCGCCCCACGGACCGAGCAACGCCGGATCGGCCGCCTCGATAGTCCGTGTGATGGCGGCAAGCCCACCGCCAGCGTCGAGCGCGAAGAAGAAGACCGCGGTCGAGGCGATCGCCATCACGAGCCCCTGAAAGACATCGGTGTAGATCCCCGCGAGGATCCCCCCACTTACCGAGTAGGCGAGGGTGACCGCCGTGCCGATCCAGATCCCGGGCACGAGTCCCGTCTCGAACAGGGCATCGATCACCACCCCGAGTGCGAGGGCATTCGTCGCGAGATAGCCGATGACCCCGGCGAGGATCGCGACCGCACTCAGCCCTTGCGTGGCAGGGGAGCGATAGCGGGCAGCGAGGGCATCGGGGACGGTGAGGAGCTTCCGTACAGTGCCCAGCCGGTGCATCCGCTTCCCAAGCACCCACGCCCCAAGGGTATTCGTCACCCCCGCGGGGAGGATGAGGAAGATCGCCGTCATCCCGACGCTGTAGACGAGCCCCGTCCCACCGATGAAGGCGAAGCCACTGAGCGTGGACGCCATCGCGGCGATGGCGAAGGGGACGAGCCCCACCCCGCGCCCCGCGACGAAGAAGTCATCCGCCGTGCGCGTCCGCCGCGTGGCCCAGACCGCGATCGCTGCGCAGATCGCGAAGTAGGCGAGCCCGACGAGCTCACGCACGGTCGCGACCATCCGAGCGGGGCATCACCTCGGCGTCGAAGGCTCGCGCATAGGCGATGGGGAGCACGACCAACGGGAGCGCGCCGACGACGAGCAAGAGGATCGCCGTCAGTCGTGGGAGCCCGAGGAGAAGCGGCCCACCGGCGACCGGCGCCGGCAGGAGGAGCACGCCGACGAACCCGATCGCCATCCCGCCGAACACCCAGCGAACGGTCCGCGTGAGGATCGGCGACGACCGACCACGGCGCACGGCGGCGAGTT
>CAIVJV010000365.1 GCA_903906325.1 uncultured Gemmatimonadota bacterium | reverse complement strand
CGCGGGGTGAAGCCCGCGCTGGTCGTGGATGAGGGCGGGTTCCTCGCGAGTGGGGTGATCCCCGGGGTGCAGGGCCGCGCGGCGATCGTTGGCGTCGCGGAGAAGGGCTACGTCTCCTTCCGTCTGACCGCGGCAGCGAACGGCGGGCACTCCTCGATGCCGCCATCGCGGACGGCGGTGGGAGCCCTGAGTCGGGCGGTGATGGCCTTGGAGGCGAATCCCTTCCCGTCGTCGATCGAGGGGCCGACGCGTGGGATGCTCGAGGCGATGGCGCCCTACGCCTCCTTCGGGCAAAAGGTCGCGCTCGCCAACCTCTGGCTGACCGCCCCGCTCGTGGAGCGCGCCATGCGGGGAAGCCCGCTCGGCGCGGCGCTCCTCCGCACGACCACCGCGCCGACGATGCTCGAGGCAGGGGTGAAGGACAATGTGCTCCCGCCCGTCGCGGAGGCGATCGTCAACTTCCGCATCCGCCCCGGTGAGACGCATGAGACCGTCCTGGCGCGCGTCCGGGAGATCGTGAACGACACCCTCGTCGCCATCGACTACATGGACAGCGTGCGCGTGAACCCGTCGCCGGTCTCGTCGGTCTCGTCTCCCGCGTATGCCTTGGTGGCGTCCACGATCCGTTCCCTCGCGCCGGCGGAGCGGCTCCCGGTGCTCCCCTACCTCGTGATGGGTGGGACGGACGCCAAGTATTGGGGGGCGCACACCGACAACGCGTTCCGATTCCTGCCGGTCCCCCTCGGGGATGGGGACCAAGCGCGGATCCACGGGGTGAACGAACGGATCCGGGTGGAGGACTATGGCGTGGCGGTCACCTTCTTCACGCGGTTGCTCCGTGGGATCGACTCCCTCCCCGAGTGACGATCGACCTTCGGCCGACGCCGCGTGGTCCGAGACGCGGCGGAACCTTTCCTCCTCTGCGCGGGATTCATATCAGATGACCATGACCCTTCGTCGTGCCTTGCTCCTGTGCGCGCTCCTGGTGAGCGCACCCCTCGCGGCGCAGACCGCAGCCGCCCCCACGCCCGAGATCTTCCTGCGCGCGCCGCAGGCGGGGGCGACGGTCAACGCGACCTTCGATGTGGTCTTCGGACTCCGGAACTACGGCATCGCCCCGGCTGGGGTGAAGCTGCCGGGGACCGGCCACTTTCACATCCTGATCGATCGTGAGGCGCCGGCGATCGGTGAGGTGATCCCGGCCGACGCCTTCCACCGGCACTACGGGGCGGGGCAGATCGAGACCACGCTCACCCTCTCGCCGGGGAAGCACACGTTACGTGTGGTGCTCGGCGATGCGGAGCACAAGGTGATCAGCCGCGAGCTGATCAGCGCGCCGATCACGATCACGGTCCGCGCGCCGTAACGCACGCGCGGCGCGCCACGATCGTGACGCGCCGCACTCGCTTCCGCTACGCGTCGGGGCTCAGCGACGCGGCGCGGGCTCCAGACGCATCAGCGCCGGGCTTCCGCCCTGTCGCGTCTCGAACACCAGGTAGAGGAACCCATCGGGCCCCTGCCGCACATCGCGGATGCGTCCGCGGCCCTGCACGAGGTGCTCGACCTCCTTCACCGCGGTGCCGGCACCATCCAGCGCCACGCGGGTGACGCGCTCCCCGACGAGTCCGCCGACGAAGAGGTGCCCCTGCCACTGGGGGAACTTATCCCCGGTGTAGATGGCGAGTCCGGAGATCCCGATCGAGGGCACCCAGACGTTGATCGGGGACTCCATCCCGGCGCGGGTGGTCCCGATGTGGATCGCACTCCCGGTGCGGTAGTTCACGCCGAACCCGATCACGGGCCAGCCATAGTTCTTCCCGGCCTGGACGAGGTTGAGCTCATCGCCCCCCTGCGGGCCATGTTCGTCCGCCCACAGCTGATTGGTCACGGGGTGCACCGCGAGCCCCTGCACGTTGCGATGCCCATAGCTCCAGATCTGCGGCAGTGCGCCCGGGGTGTTCACGAACGGGTTGTCCGTCGGGACGCGGCCATCGTCATGGAGTCGGATGATCTTCCCATGGTGCGTGCCGAGGTTCTGTGCCGGATGCTTGAGCAGCGAGTCGATCGGCCCGGCCGGCATCACCTGGCGATCGCCGAGGGAGATGAAGAGGTAGCCGTCGCGATCGAAGGCGAGGCGAGAGCCGTAATGCCCCATCCCGCGCGACCACTTCTGCGCCTCGAAGATCTCGGTGACCTGCGTGAGACGATCGTTCTCGAGCCGCGCGCGGATCACCGCGGTCGTGCCTTGGGTGCCATCCGCGCTCGGCTTGGAGTAGCTGAGGTAGATGAACCGGTTCTCCGCGAACTTGGGATGGGCGACGACGTCGAGGAGGCCGCCCTGTCCCCCGACGCGGATCGGGGGGAGCCCCGGCACCGTGTCGGGGAGGAGCTTCCCGCGCCGGATCACGCGGAGTTGGCCGGTCCGCTGGGTGACCAGCAGGTCGCCGCCGGGGAGGAAGGCGACGCTCCACGGGCTCGTCAGCCCATCGGCGACGAGGGTGAGGCGCACGTCGTGGTGCTGGGTGCGGAGGGTCTCCTGCGCGGAGGCGAGGGCGCAGGGGGCGAGGAGGGCCAGGAGGCCGAGGCGGAGGGCGCGAGGCGCCAGCGAGAGGGCGAACATGTGAGGAAAGGTACATGCCGCTGGCGCGCGCGCATCGCGCCGGGGTCGGGTCAAGGTCGAGGGGTCGCGTCCCGTGGCTTGGCGGTCCGAGCGACCTCCTGGCGTCCACGATCGCGGTCCTCGGGGCGCGCGCGACCGCGGTCCGCTCGGTCCCGCTCCTCGCGATCCCGCCCTCGCTCAGTCCGGTTCGTGATGTAGACGGGGCGATGGACGATGGTCCGCGTCCAGGGCCAGAGGCCCCACGGACGCAGCGGTACGATCGGCGGGGCGTGCACGATGACGGGCGGGGGCGCGAAGACCGGATTCGGGACGACGATGGTCGGGGACTGCACGACGATCGGAGGCTGCTGCACGATCACCGGAGCGGGCGCGACGACCGTCGGTGGGGTGGGCGCCACGGGCGGGGGCGCCGGGGTCGGCAGCGGGGCCAACACGGGGACCGAGACGACGTTGGTCCGGCGCTGGTTCTCGATCGCGGCGCGGAGATCGCCGGGCTGGAGCCGGTGGGCCCGACCGAGGGCGATCGCCCACGCCGGTCGGTCCGCGAGGAGGCGGAGCAGCGACGCGAGCGTCTCGTCCGAGAGGTGGGCGATGGGTCGCGCGAGGTCGTCGATCTCCCGCACGGTGAGGAGCGAGGCGGGCGTCTCCTGTTGTGCGATGAGGGGGAACGGCGCGACGACGAGGAGGGCGAAGGCGGCAGCCCGGCGGGTGAAGCCACGTGGTGTGGTCATGCGCTGTCGTACCGCCGGTCGGCCGACGGGTTCCCTGCGGGGGGGGTGGCCCGCGCTCAGCGCACGAAGGTGAGCCAGCCGTGCGTATCGTCCGTGCGTCCGTTCACGATGTCGAGGAAGCGGGTCTGGATCGCCGTGGTGACGGGGCCGGGCTTCCCGGTCCCCACCGGGAGTCGGTCGACGCTTCGGATCGGCGTGACCTCGCTGGCCGTGCCGCAGACGAAGACCTCCTGACAGGTGTAGAGCGACTCACGCGTCAGCGGTTGGACGCTGACCTCGATGCCGAGGTCCTTGGCGATGGCGATGACCGCGCTCCGGGTGATCCCTGGGAGGAGGGTGCCATCGATCGGCGGGGTGTAGAGCCGCCCCTCCTCGACGACGAACACATTCTGACCTGAGCCCTCCGAGAGCATCCCATCGGGACCGAGGGCGAGGGCCTCGTCGAAGCCGTTGCGGAGCGCTTCCATCTTGATGAGCTGACCGCTGAGATAGTTGCCGGCGATCTTCGCCGCGGCGGGGATCGTGTTGGGGGCGACGCGATGCCAGGTGGAGATGCAGGCGTCGACGCCCTGCTCGAGCGCGGCATCGCCCAAGTAGGCGCCCCAGGGCCAGCAGGGGAGATAGGTCTCGATGGGGCTGTCGAAGGGGACCATCCCCGCCGCCCCGTAGCCGCGAATCACCATCGGGCGGAGGTAACAGGCCTCGAGCCCGTTCTTCGTCACGAGCGCGCGACACCCCTCGACGAGTTGGTCGATGGTCCACGGGGGATCCATGCGGTAGATCTTGCACGAGTCCAAGAAGCGCTTGAGGTGCTCGCGCAGGCGGAAGATCGCAGGGCCCTTGGGCGTGGCGTAGCAGCGGATCCCCTCGAACACGGCGGAGCCGAATTGCACGGAGTGCGCGAGGAGATGGACCTGGGCGTCCTGCCAGCGGATGAAGGATCCGTCATGCCAGATCCAATCGGTCTCGGTGATCTTCGCCATGGACAGCTCGGGGGGTCAGGGGGGCGGTGCGGGTCAGCGTCAGGTCAGACGCCGGGGGCGGCCGAGAGCTTTCGCACGAGGCGGTACATGAACTCGAGGCCGTCGTAGAACGCCTGCGCCTGCGCCCGTTCGTTCATGCCATGGGCGTTCGGGGTGTCATAGAAGAGACCGGAGATCCCATATACGGGGATCCCCGCGACGCGGAGGAAGCGACCGTCGGTCGCCCCCGTGCTCATCGTCGGGACGACGGGGATCCCCGGGAAGAGCTCGCCGTTCGCCTCCTCGATGAGGCGGAGGAGTTCGGGGGTGAGGGGCGAGGGGGGGCTGTCCTCGGCCGCACGCTCGACGAGGATCTTCACGCCGGTGTCGGCGATGGCGCGGGCCAGCTGGGCGCGCACCTGGTCGGTGGTCTCGTCGGGGAGGATGCGGCAGTTGACGGTCGCGCGGGCCCGCTGTGGGAGGGCGTTCATCGCATGGCCCCCTTCGAGCATCGTCGCGACGCAGCTCGTGCGCAGCCGCGAATTGTTCGCCGGGTCGCGCGAGATGAGGCGGGCCGCCTCCGCGTCCTTCTCATTGGCGACGAGGCGCGACATCGCCCGGCCGACCTCGCCGCCCGAGATCGTCGCCTGGCGCCGGAAATATTCGCGGGTGACGGCATTCAGTCGGACAGGGAACTGATAGGTGCCGACGCGGTTCAGCGCGGCGGCCAGCTGATAGATGGCGTTGTCGGGGCGGGGCTGTGAGCTGTGCCCGCCGGAGTTGGTGGTCTCGAGGATGAAGTTCGCGACCTTCTTCTCGCTCGCCTGCACTTCGTTGGCGACGCGCCGCCCGTCCTCCACCCGGCCGCCGCCGCCCTCGTTGAGGGCGAATTCCGCGGCGAGGAGCTCGGGGCGGTGCTTGAGGATCCACGCGACCCCATTCGCCGGCCCCCCTTCCTCATCCGCCGTGAGCGCGACGATGATGTCGCGGTCTGGGACGATCCCCTCGGCCTTCATCCGCAGGAGGATCGTGAGGTGGATCGCCCCTTCGTCCTTGTCGTCGGCGACGCCGCGGCCGTAGAAGTTCCCGTCCTTCTCGATGAACTGGAAGGGCGGGAGGGTCCAATCGGCGGGGTTCGCCTCGACCACATCGATGTGGGAGAGGAGGAGGATCGGCTTTCGGGTGGTGCTCCGTCCCCGATAGCGGACGATGAGGTTGCCCTTTCGTGGGGCGTGCTCGACGACCACCACATCCTCGGCGGGGAATCCGGCGGCGCGCATATGCTTGGCCATCGCCTCGGCGGCGGTGACGGAGTTGCCGGTGGTCAGGGTCGTGTTGATCTCGACCAGCTCCTTCAGCAGGTCGCGCGCCTGACTCTCCCAACGGGTGAGGGGGCGTGCTTGCGCAGGGAGGAGGGCGGGGGCGAGGCAGAGGGCCGCGGCGAGGCACCGACGGCGGAGGGGGGCGGGCATCATCCGCTCAAGTTCGCCGGTGTGGGGAGGGAGGGCAACGCCGCGGCGTGGGGCCGTCGGGACGATTGACATAGGGGGAGGGGGTACCTAGCCTCCCCCTCGAAGCCCTGACCTCGGGAGCGATGATGACCGGACGAGCGAAGAAGGATCCTGCGACGAAGGACGCCGCCGCCTGTGCCTGTGGCGTGCAGGCGCCCGCGGGGCGGTCGGCGGTCGCGGTGGATGACGCGGTCAAGGCGCGGAACCTGGCGCGGCTCCGTCGGATCGAGGGACAGTTGCGCGGGTTACAGCGGATGGTCGAGTCGGATCGCTACTGCGCCGACGTGATGACCCAGATCGCGTCGGTCCAAGAGGCGTTGCGCGGGGTGAGCCGCGAACTGCTGCGGAATCATCTGCGCCATTGCGCGGCGACGGCGGTGCGCGCCGGTGGGGCCACCGCCGACGCGATGTACGACGAGTTGCTGACCCTGATGGATCAGCGGCGCTGACGACGCGCTACGGGGTGATGAACTTCCACTGCGCGCGGTAGTCCCGCGTCAGGGGCGCGTTGGTGAGACGCGCCCGCACCATCTCGATCGGCATCCGCCCGCCCTGCATGATCGCGTCGTGGAAGGCGCGATTCGTCATCCGTCCCGACCGCACGAGTTCCTGATGGAGGGCACGGATCTGGAGCCCGCCGAGCATGTAGGCGGCTTGATAGAGCGGGGAGTAGGTCCCATTGAACGAGCGCCGGACCTCGGCCTCCGCATTCGCCCGCTCATGACCGACGCGGTTCACGAGGAGGTCGACCGCCTCCTGGGGCGTCATCTGGCCGAGGTGGACCTTGAGCGAGAAGATGATCCGCGCCAGGCGATGCGAGCGCCAGAAGAGGAAGCCCGTCCGGTTCTCGGGGGTCCGCGGGAAATCGAGATCCCAGAGGAGCATCTCCCAGTAGAGGGCCCACCCCTCGGTCCAGAACGGGGTGCTGAACGCCCCGCGGTGGGGGTGGTACCGGCTCGCCATGAAGCCTTGGAGATGGTGCCCGGGGATGAGCTCGTGGTGCACGGTGGCCGACGAGAAGTGCGGGTTGTTCCCGCGCATGCTCATCAGCTTGTCCTCGTGCGCCATCGAGTCGGTGGGGTAGGAGACCTGGATCACCTCGCCCCCGAGGAAGAAGGGCGAGACGAGTTGCTGGCGCGGGGAGAGCATCTCCATGCGCCAGATCTCCTCCGCGAGCGGGGGCACGGTGATGAGGTCCTTCGCCTTGAGGAAGGCGATCGCCTCCTCGGCGAGCTCCTTGATCAGGGCAGGCTGCTCCCCGGCGGGGACGTACGTGCGTTTGACCGCCTCGAGGGCGGCGCGCCAGTCGTCACCGAACCCCATCTCGCGGGCGGCGCGGCGCTGCTCTTGCTCGATCCATTTGAATTCGCGTTCCGCGAGCGCGATCAGCTGGGCGGGTTCGTAGGCGATCATCTCGGCGCGGAGGTCCTCGGCGAGCCCGGCGGCTCCGATCGGGTCGCCGATGATGGGCTCCTCCTCGCCCGGCTTCTGTCCGACGATGACCTCGCGGATCGCGGCCTGATAGCGGGTCAAGGCCGCGGTGACCCGTTTGAAGGGGTCCTCGGTCCACCAGGTGAAGAGCGGATGGTAGCCGGTGGAGAAGCGATGCCAATCGCGCAGGGCGCGCTGGAGCGCGTCGAGGTAGGCCGCGGTGCGGAGCCCGACGATCCGCTCCGGGCGGTTGATGGTCGTGTTGGTCCGCGCGCGGACCACGCGGGTGAGGCTATCGATCTGTTTCGCCATCGCGGCGAGCGAGGCCCCGGCGGATGGTGGGTCGACGGGGTTGAAGCGGCGCCGCGCCTCCTCGAATTCCGTGATGATCGGGGCGAAGGGGACGTACGGCATCATCTCCCGAAGGAGCTGCTCCTCCCGGGTGAGGCGGTCCAGTTCGGTGGTGAGCCTCGTATTGAGGAGCACATAGTCGATCCGGCCCTCCTGGCTCAGGGCGTCGAAGTCGATGCGTGTGAGGCGCCCCTGCCACTCGCGGTGGAAGGCGCGTAGCCGCTCACGTCGCGCGGGCGAGAAGTCCACGGTCCATCGACGGTTCAGCGCGGCGAGGTCGGTGGTGTAGAGCGTGACCGAGTCACGGAGCTCGCTCTGCGCCGTGACCGATGGGCCCTGCGCCTCCAGGAGGGTCGGGCGGATCGCCGCGGTCGTCAGTGCCGGCGGGAGCGCGAACGTGAGTGGAGCAGCGAACGCGAAGGCCCAGCGAAGAGGACGCATCATCGGGTCGATCCGGCGCGAGAGGGGGTGGGCAGGGAGTCGATGCGGATATCGGCGAGTGCGGTGGAATCTGCGGGCAACGCCGTCGGGCCGCTCGGCATCCCCTGCTGCCGCAGCAGGTAGGCGAGCGCGACGGTGTATTCGTCGTCGGTCAGCGACCCCGGGTCGAGCTGCGGCATCTCCCGACGGATGTACCCATACAGGGTGGCGAGCGACCGGCCATACCACGTGGTGCGGAAGGCCGGTGTCGTGAGGGCCCCTGGCAGATGGCAGGACTGACAGACCTCCTTCCACACCGTCTCACCCTCGGCGGCCTGCGCCGCGGCATACACACCGTCGGCGGTGGTCCGCGTGGGGGCCTCGCCCACCGGGCGGGCGGCGAGGAGGGCGGGGAGCGAGAGGATCAGGACGGGGAGGCGTGCCATCGGCGGGGAGGGGGTGACGGGGGGAAGGTCGCGCCATTCGCGGTCCGGGGCCAGCGGGGTAGAATTGTGGCAGTGGCTCGTCTCTCACCCCCCTCTCGCCCTGCCATGCTCGCACGCGCTCGCTTCCCCCTCGTCGCCCTGCTCCTCCTCCCGGCGGCGATCCCTGCCCAGGACCGTCTGCGCACCATGCCGGGGTACGAGCGGTATGCGGCGATGGCGCCGAAGCTCGCCTCGACCATCAAGTCGGGGGCCATCACCCCGCAGTGGGCGGAGGACGGCGGCTCATTCGAGTTCCTGCGGGATGGGAAGCGCTTCCGCTACACCGTCGCGACCAAGGCGGTGACCGAGGCGGGTCCGACGAATGGCGGAGCGGCGATGGGGGCTCGGCGACCCAATGCGCCCGCCCGTGGACGACAGTACACCGAGGCCTGGACCGCCGACTCCGCGATGAAGGCGGTGTATCGGGACCACAACCTCTTCATCTCGGCGCGGGATGGGAGTGGGGAGCGCCAGCTCACCACCGACGGGAGCAAAGAGCGCCGGATCAAGTACGGCACCGCGAGCTGGGTGTATGGTGAGGAGCTCGATCAGGTGACGGCGATGTGGTGGTCGCCGAGTGGGACGCAGCTCGCCTACTACCGATTCGACGAGAATCCGGTGAAGGACTACTGGCTCCAGATGGACCAGACGGCGGTGCAGGGCTCGGTGATGATCGAGGCGTATCCCAAGGCAGGGACGCAGAACCCGATCGTCGATCTCTTCGTGCACGACCTCCCGAGTGGGAAGACCATCCGGATCGATGCACGGGATGGGAAGCCGCTCACCGACGAGGTGGTCGGCCATTACGTCTACGGGATCACCTGGAGCCCGGATGGCAGCGAGCTCCTCCTGCGGCGCACCAACCGTCGGCAGAACATCATGGAGTTCGCCGCCTGTTCCCCCACCTCGGGGGCGTGCCGCGTGCTCGTGCGCGAGGAGTGGCTCGCGAGCTGGACGGAGAACTCGCCGACGATCCGCTGGCTCGCCGACGGGAAGCGCTTCATCTGGGAGTCGGAGCGCAATGGCTTCAAGAACTATTACCTCTACGATCTCTCCGGGAAGCTCATCACCCCGCTCACGCAGCATGCGTTTGAGGTGGCGGGGATCGTGAAGGTCGATGAGGAGGCGAAGCAGCTGTGGTACTCCGCGCGGAGTGGCGACAACTTCATGAAGGTGCAGCTCCATCGTGTGGGGCTCGATGGGAAGGGGGATCGTCGGCTCACCGATCCGGCCTTCCACCACACGGTCACCGTGTCACCGAACGGGAAGCATGTGGTCGACGTCGCGCAGACCCATGCGATCGCGCCGGTGACGCGGGTGCTCGACGCCGCCGGGAAGGTGGTCGCGACCATCGCCGAGAGTGATCTCTCCGCCTTCACCGCCGCGGGGTTCCGCGCCCCCGAGATGTTCACCTACACCGCGGCGGATGGGACGACCCCCCTCTTTGGGATGCTGCACAAGCCGTCGAACTTCGACCCCACCAAGCGGTATCCGGTGCTCTTCTCGGTGTACGCCGGACCGGCGACGAATGGGGCGCGGGAGGTCTTCGGCCCGCCGATGGCGTGGACGGAGATGGGGTTCCTCGTCGTCACGCTCGACACGCGCAGCGCCGCGGGACGCGGGAAGAAGGCGCTCGACGCGATCTATGAGAAGCTCGGTGAGGTCGAGATCGATGACCTTGCCGCCGCCTCACGGCATTTGGCGAAGCTCCCCTTCGTCGATGGACAGAAGGTCGGGATCTTCGGGACCTCGTACGGGGGCTATGCCTCGGCGCTCGCCCTGCTCCGGCATCCCGATGCCTTCCACGCCGCCTCGGCGTCGTCCTCGGTGACGAGCTGGCATCACTACGACACGATCTACACCGAGCGGTACATGTACACCCCGCAGGCGAACCCCGCTGGGTACCAGAAGGGGAACGCCATGGAGTACGCCGCGAACCTGCGCGGGCGGCTCATGATCTTCTACGGGACCGCCGACGACAACGTGCATCCCAACAACTCGATGCAGTTGATCCAGGCGCTCCAGCGAGCGGGAAAGAGCTTCGAGGTACAGGTCGGTCCCGATGTGGGGCACGCGAGCATCAATCAGCAGCGGATGATG
>CAIVJV010000364.1 GCA_903906325.1 uncultured Gemmatimonadota bacterium | reverse complement strand
GCATACGATTGGAACTCGGTTGTGGGGCTCGTGGTGAGTTGCGCCATGCGGCCCTCGCCCACGCGGGTGATGAAGAGCTCCGGTGGGGTGTTCGCCGTCGAGTAGACCGTCGCGAGGACGTTCGGGTCCACCGGGCTGATCACGGGGGCATGGCCGCCGTTGCCCGCGGTGAGACGCGTCCGGGCCCCGCCGGCCATCGGCATCCGATACGCCTGGCGCGTGTACGGCGAGGGCTCGCTCGTGACGAGGTCGAACGCGGCATCATCCACGCTGCGCGCGGCGCTCAGCACCTCCCACGCGCCACTCGTGAGCGCCTGCTTCCCTGACCCGTCGGGGTTCACCGCATAGAGGTGTGCGTACCCGCTCTCCTCGGAGACGAACCAGGCCTTCCCCTGCGGGGTCCAACCGATGCAGCCGAAGCAGGGGCCGTTGACCCACGCCTCGTCCCGCAGCCGGTCGACGAGTGTCAGCGTACCGGTGGCCGAGGCGAGCGACCAGAGGTAGCGATGCTTGAAGTCGGCGGAGGTGACGAAGAGCAGACCGAACCGCCCATCATCGCTCCAGTCGCCGATCTGCGCGCTGCTCACCGCGCTCGAATCGGGGGCGAGGGTGAGCCAGGTGATCTTCCCCGTCGCGAGCTGCAGATGTCCCACCTTCGGCGTGCCCTGCCCATCACCGACCTTCGAGCGCCCCGGGATCATCCGCGGATAGCCATCGGGATTGATGTAATCGGGCACGTCGGAGCCGCGCGCGCCGGTCGCCGGGACGAAGGTGCTGAGGAGCGCGCTCTTCCCGTCAGGCGAGATGGAGAGTCCGGTGATCCGCTCGGCGCTCGGGATCCAGACGATCGGGAGTCGGCGGGATTCCGCCTCACGCCGCCGTGACGCCGCGAGGGAGTCGGCGGCGAGATCGTCGCGGATCGTCTCGAGGAGGAGGCGCTGCTGCGCCGCGAGCGCCCCGCGCTGGCCCGTGGGCGCCTTGGGGTCGGTCGGCGCCGTGCCCGAGCGGATGTCGGTGAGCTGTCGCGTGAGCCCGGTGATCAGGTCCACGGCGAAGAGGTTCTGGTCTCGCACATAGAACACCTCACGCCCGTCGAGCGAGGGGCGGGCGTCCGACTCGCTCGCCACGGTCTGCGTGAGGCGCCGCAGCGTGACGTTGGTGCCGGTGCGGCTCCGGAGCCAGAGATCCCCGTTGGCGGTGACGATCTCGCGCACCGCGGTGGGGCGGCTGCCCGGCAGGCGACGGCCCGTCGCGAGGAGTGGGGCGACCGAATCCAGGTGCGCCGCGGAGACGCGTTCCGGTACCGCCTCGGCGCGCGCCGCCACCCGGTACGGCTCGAGCTCCGCATCCCATCGGGCGCCGGGCGCGAGCCATTGGAAGTAGAGCCACTGCCCGTCGGCGGTGAATCGCACGTTCTGCGGCTCGCGGCCGTAGAGCTCCGGGCCGCGCATGATGTTCTTGACCGAGAGGTCGAAGGGCTGCTGCGCCCCGGCGCGAGCGACGAGCGTCGTGGCGACGAGGGGGAGTGCGAGGAGGGCGGTCAGGCGGAAGCGCATCGGTCAGTCGAGGGAGGAGACGGAGGGGTCGGGGCGGAGCGTCCCCCGGATGATAGGCGGGGTCTCGGTCGAACGTCGTGGGGTCCGGCCCGAGAGCACGGACCACCAGGTCCGCGCCGAGTCGGCGAGGATCACGAGGACGGCGACCATGAAGAAGGCGGCGACCGCGGCATCGAGGCGGTCGTTGAAGATCAGTCGCTCAGCGGCCGCGACGCTCGCGACCCCCGGCGGGAGGCCACCGGCATCCAGGAAGCCCTGGACCCAGGTGGCATGCGCGATGAATCCGATCTTGGGATTCAGGTCATGCAACTTCATCCATCCCGCGGTCATCGTGACGATCACGAGCCAGAGCATCGGGGTCAGGGTGATCCAGGCGTAGCGCGCCTTCCCCATGGAGATGATGATCGTCGTCCCCACGCAGAGGGCGACGGTGGCGAGGAGCTGGTTCGCGATCCCGAAGAGGGGCCAGAGGGAGTTGATCCCGCCGAGGGGATCGGTGACGCCTTGGTAAAGGAAGTACCCCCAGCAGCCGACGAAGAGCCCGCTGGAGAGGAGGACGGCCGGATACCACGAGACCCGACCGAAGGGCGCCCAGAGGTGCTTGCCGAGGTCCTGGAGCATGAAGCGTCCGACGCGCGTGCCGGCGTCGAGCGTGGTGAGGATGAAGAGCGCCTCGAACATCAGGGCGAAGTGATACCAGAGCCCCATCGCGCTCCCGCCGATGGCGTCGGAGAAGATCTTCGCCATCCCCACCGCCAACGAGGGCGCGCCGCCGGTGCGGGACAGGAGGGAGCCCTCCTCCACCTGCGCCGCGAGCGCGGTGAGCTCCTCGGGGCGGAGGGTGAAGCCCCAGGTGGCGATCACCTGGGCCGCGCTCTCTGCGGTGGTCCCGATGATTCCCGCCGGCGCGTTGATCGCGAAGTAGATCCCGGGGGTCAGCACGCAGGCCGCGATGAGCGCCATCGTGGCCACGAGCGACTCGGTGAGCATCGCGCCGTAGCCGATCATGCGGGCATCGGCCTCATTTTCCAGCAACTTCGGCGTGGTGCCGGAGGCGATGAGGGCGTGGAAGCCGCTGATGGCGCCGCAGGCGATCGTGATGAAGACGAAGGGGAAGACCTTCCCCGCGAAGACGGGGCCGGTGCCGTCGATGAAGGGGGTCACCGCCGGCATCTGCAGTGGCGGGAGGACGATCAGGATCCCGGCGGCCAAGGCGACCACCACCCCGATCTTCACGAACGCGGAGAGGTAATCGCGCGGGGCGAGGAGGAGCCAGACCGGCATCACGGCGGCGGCGAAGCCATAGACCATCACCGCGAAGGCGAGCGGGACCGGGGCGAGGGTGAAGAGGGGGCCGAGGGTCGGATGCTCGGCCGCGAAGCGCCCGGCGTAGAGCGCCGCGATGAGGAGGAGGATCCCGATCGCGCTCACCTCGAGCACGCGCCCGGGGCGCCAGTACTTGAGATAGACGCCCATCAGCATCGCGATCGGGATCGTGAGCCCGACCGTCACCACCCCCCACGGGCTCTCCGCCAGCGCCTTCACCACGATCAGCGCGAGGACGGAGATGAGGATGATCATGATCCCGAGCACCGCCACGAGCGCGGTGAACCCCGCGACGGGGCCGATCTCGTCCTTGGCCATCTGCCCGAGTGACTTCCCGTTCCGGCGCACCGAGGCACAGAGGATCACCATGTCCTGCACCGCGCCGCCGATCACGACCCCGACGATGATCCAGAGGGCGCCGGGGAGGAATCCGAACTGCGCCGCCAGCGTCGGTCCCACGAGCGGCCCCGGCCCCGCGATCGCCGCGAAGTGGTGCCCGAAGACGATCCACTTGTTCGTCGGGACGAAGTCGCGCCCATCGGCGCGGAGCTCCGCCGTGGTCATCCGGTGCGGATCGAGGGCGAAGACCTTCGCCGCGAGGATCTTGGAGTAGAACCGATACCCGATCGCGTAGGTGCAGACCGCGGCGGTGAGGAGCCAGGCGGCGTTGATCGTCTCGCCACGCGAGAGGGCCAGGACGGCGAAGGCGCCGGCACCGACGAGGGAGACGACGGCCCAGAGGAAGGCCGAGACCCAACGAGGCATAGAGCGGAGGGGAGGAGGGGACCGACCCCCGATTGTAGCCCACGCGACCGCCCATCGGGAGGGTCGGATTCATGGAGGGGGCATCGGGCGCCGATTAGCTTTCGCCGAGCGTCGATCCTCGCGCGCGCCTCCTCCTGCTCCCTCCGATCCTGTGACCGCCTCCCCCCGCGACGTGACCCTGATCCCCGGTGATGGGATCGGCCCTGATATCACCGAGGCCACCGTGCGCCTCCTCGAGGCAGCGGGCGCGCCCCTCGCCTGGGACCGACAGCTCGCGGGGATGGCCGCGGTGCAGGCGCATGGGGATCCCCTCCCCGAGGCGACCCTCGCGTCGATCCGCCGCACCGCACTCGCGCTCAAGGGGCCCCTCGAGACCCCGGTGGGGAAGGGGTTCCGGTCGATCAACGTGGCGCTCCGGAAGGAATTCGACCTCTACGCCAATCTGCGGCCAGCCAAGTCGGTCTTGCCGGCGAATCGGTTTCAGGATGTGGATGTCGTCCTCGTGCGTGAGAACACCGAAGGGCTCTACGTCGGGATCGAGAACTATGTGAAGGTCGGGGACGACCCGCATGCGATCGCCCAATCGGTCGCGGTAGTCACGCGCAATGGAGCCGAGCGGATCGTGCGGTATGCTTTCGAGTATGCGGTGCGTCATGGCCGGAAGCGCGTCACCCTCGTGCACAAGGCGAACATCCTCAAGTACTCGCAGGGGCTCTTCCTCGAGACGGGGCGGACGGTCGCGGCGGCGTACGAGGGGCGCGTCGCCTTCGATGACAAGATCGTCGATGCCTGTGCGATGGAGCTCGTGATGCGGCCCGAGCGATTCGACGTGATCGTGACGACGAATCTCTTCGGGGACATCCTCTCCGATCTCACCTCGGGGCTGGTCGGTGGGCTCGGCCTCACCCCCGGCGCCAACATCGGGGAGACCGCCGCGATCTTCGAAGCGGTGCATGGCACGGCACCGGATATCGCGGGGCAGGGGGTCGCGAATCCCACGGCGGTGATGCTCGCCGGGTGTCAGCTCCTCGATCATATCGGCGAGGAGGCGCGGGCCACGCGCATCCGTCAGGCGATCGAGGCGACGCTGCGCGAGGGACGCACCGTGACGCGCGATGTGGGTGGCACCGCGACGACGGCGCAGTACACCGATGCCGTGATCGCCAAGCTCTGACCCCTGTCACCTGACCCCTGCTGTTTTGCGCCTCCTCCAGCTCTCCGACGTCCACTTCGGGCGGCATGCGATCCCCTCGCAGATCGAGGCGATCACGCGTCGGGTCGCGTCGGGGCGCTATGGGGCGGTGGTCGTGTGCGGGGATCTCACGCAGCGCAACTTCCGGTGGCAGTTCCGGGCCGCGGCCGCCTGGCTCGATGCCCTGCGCGCGCAGGCGCCGGTGCTCGTCGTCCCGGGCAATCATGATGTGGCGTGGTGGTGGAAGCCGGTCGGGCTCGGGATCCAATGGCCGCTCCTGCGTGGCTATCGCAAGTGGATCAGCGCGGAGCTCGAGCCCACGCTGCAGCTGCCGGGCGTGACGATCGTCGGGCTCAACTCCTGCCATGGCATACGGCCCTACACGCTCACGACCCGGGCGCGTGACCTGAGCGTGGTCGGGGCGATCCGTCCGGCCCAGTGGGCCCGCGCGCGGGAGCGGTTCGCCGCCGCCCCTGCCGGCGATCTCAAGGTGCTCGTCTTCCACCATAATCTCCTGCGCGGCGAGCTCTCGCAGCGCTGGGGGCTCGTCGATCGGGCCGATGGGATCGCACGGGCCGTCGCCACCGGCGCGGATCTCGTGCTGAACGGGCATGACCACGAGACGCGGATCGAGGCGATGCCGATCGGAGGGCGTACGCTGGTCGTCTCGCATGCGACCACCCTCTGTGGGCGGACGCGTGGGGGGCTCCCCTCCGCGGTGCAGGAGATCGAGGTCACCCCACAGGCGCTGACGCTCCGCGCCTGCGTCTGGGAGGCGTCGGCGCAGGACTATGTGTCGCGCCACGACCAGGTCGTCGCGCGATGAGGGCGTCCCCCGACACCCTGCAACTCGGCTTCGGCTTCGACGAACCGGCGCCATCCGACGAACCGATGGCCTCAGGGGCGTCCCCCACCGAGGAGCCATGGGAGGCGGAGGAGACGGCGCGCATCGCGGCGCGGTTCTTCGAGCGGCTTCGCTCGCTGGGGCTCCAGCATGTGCGTCGCGTGGTGCTCACGCGGAATCGCTCGATCCTCGTCAGTGTGAAGGGATTCGAACTCCGGGTGCACGAGGGCTACGTGGATGCCCCCACCGATGTGCAGGTGCAGATCGTGCGCTTCGTGATGGCGAAGAAGCCC
Organism: uncultured Gemmatimonadota bacterium; assembly: GCA_903906325.1. Lineage (GTDB taxonomy): Bacteria > Gemmatimonadota > Gemmatimonadetes > Gemmatimonadales > Gemmatimonadaceae > Pseudogemmatithrix. Next base: position 145 of record CAIVJV010000364.1, on the reverse strand, counting down.
TGGGAGCGGCAGGCCGCGCGCGAGGCGCTCGTCACCTTCCCGCTCGCGCGGAACAGTCGGCCCCGCCGGGCGCCGGAGCGGACGCATCCCGAGGACGAACCCCTCGCGGAGCAGCTGGCCGAGTGGCATACGCGACTCAATGGGG
>CAIVJV010000363.1 GCA_903906325.1 uncultured Gemmatimonadota bacterium | reverse complement strand
GCTGGAATCGCTAGTAATCGTGGATCAGCTACGCCACGGTGAATACGTTCCCGGGCCTTGTACACACCGCCCGTCACGCCATGGAAGTTGTGAGCGCCCGAAGTCGGTGTCGGAACCCGCAAGGGACCAAGCCGCCTAAGGCGAGCGCAATGACTGGGGCGAAGTCGTAACAAGGTAGCCGTAGGGGAACCTGCGGCTGGATCACCTCCTTAACGGAGCTGCGAGTAGGCCCGCTTCGGCGTGGCACGAAAGCGCTACCGGATAGTCGCTCGCCTCGTACGCTGCGCGAGCTCTCTCTGACTCATCTCTTCAGCGGGTGCGTGGGCCCTTCGGGGCGCACGCGACCTGACGCTGTTTGACAACGGAAGATGGTAGTGTTCGTGGGATAACGAATCACACTAGTGACACGATTTCGACGAAAGGCGCGCAAGCGCCACACCGATAAATCTGATCACTCGTTGTAGATCGCGCGTGCTCTGCTGGATTACATGTTTGTAGTCAAGCGAGCGAATGCATGTCGAGGATGCCTTGGCACACGAAGGCGATGAAGGACGCGGTAAGCTGCGATAAGCCTGGGGGAGCGGCACACACGCTTTGATCCCAGGATTTCCGAATGGGGAAACCCGGCCGTCAGTGATGGCGGTCACGCCGAAAGGCGAGCGAACCCAGGGAACTGAAACATCTAAGTACCTGGTGGAAAGAGAAATCAACCGAGATGCCCCTAGTAGCGGCGAGCGAACGGGGTAGAGCCCAAACCGAGGTCCTTGTGGCCGCGGGGTTGTAGGACCCACAGACGCGCATCGTGACGTCAGTCGAAGTGGCTTGGAACGGCCCGCCAGAGACGGTGAAAGCCCGGTAGGCGAAGACAATGAACGATGCGTAGTGGAGTTCCTGAGTAACGCCCGACCCGAGTAATCGGGCGTGAAACCGGGGGGACCACCCTCCAAGGCTAAAGACTCTCGTGTGACCGATAGTGAACGAGTACCGTGAGGGAAAGGTGAAAAGCACCCCAGTGCGGGGAGTGAAAGAGATCCTGAAACGACATGCATACAAGCGGTAGGAGGTTGGGCAGGGCTTCGGCTCTGTCACGACTGACTGCGTGCCTTTTGCATTATGATCCGGCGAGTTACTCCTCAGGAGCGAGGCTAAGTCGTTCAGCGACGGAGCCACAGCGAAAGCGAGTCCTGTAACGAGGGCGATAGAGTTCCTGGGGGTACGACCCGAAGCCAGGGCGATCTACCCATGAGCAGGGTGAAGCTGCGGTAACACGCAGTGGAGGCCCGAACCGGTATGGGTTGAAAACCGTTCGGATGACTTGTGGGTAGGGGTGAAAGGCCAATCAAGCCTGGAGATAGCTGGTTCTCCCCGAAATCTATTGAGGTAGAGCCTCGAGGAATTGTGTACAGGAGGTAGAGCGACTGGATGGGCGCGGGCTGGCGTAGCCGGTACCAAACCCAACCAAACTCCGAATGCCTGGTACATGTATCTCGGGAGGCAGTCGCTGAGCGATAATGTCCAGCGGCGAGAGGGAAAGAACCCAGAACCACAGCTAAGGCCCCAAAGTGGCCACTGAGTATAGCGAAGGATGTGTCCCTACACTGACAACTGGGAGGTTGGCTTAGAAGCAGCCACTCCTTTAAAGAGTGCGTAATAGCTCACCAGTCCAGTGGGGATGCGCCGAGAATGGTCGGGATTAAGTGGCCCGCCGAAGCTTGGTCTTCTGACTTTGTCAGAGGGGTAGGGGAGCGTTCTGTCCGCCTTGAAGCGGCCGTGGAAACGAGCCGTGGAGCGTTCAGAAGAGAGGATGCCGGATTGAGTACGCGCAAATGCGGGTGAGAACCCCGCACACCGTAAGCCCAAGGATTCCTGCGCCATGGCAATCAGCGCAGGGTGAGGCGGACTCTAAGGCGAGGCCCCAGAGGCGTAGCCGATGGACAGCCGGTCAATATTCCGGCCCCGTCTGCAGTGTGTTAGCAACCCCAGAGGGACCCAGGAACGAAGCGTGAGCGGCTTTGTGGATGGCCGTGAAAGGGTGTAGGGCAACCGAGACCTGAGACGAGCGCGCGGGGCAACCCAAGCGCAAGTCACGTAGAGTCGACTGGCAAGAAAAGCTCTGGTGGGGAATGCTGCAGATGACCGTACCGCAAACCGACACAGGTGGGCAAGGCGAGTAGCCTAAGGTGAACGAGTGAAACCGGGTCAAGGAACTCGGCATAATGATCCCGTAACTTCGGAAGAAGGGATGCCGATTGGGGTTGGCGACCTCGCGTCGCAGGCTCTGATCGGTCGCAGATAATCGGCCCAAGCGACTGTTTAGCAAAAACACAGGTGAGTGCCAAGCCGCACAAGGCGCCGTATACTCACTGACGCCTGCCCGGTGCCGGAAGGTTAAGGGGAGATGTTAGCCGCAAGGCGAAGCATTGAGCCGAAGCCCCGGTAAACGGCGGCCGTAACTATAACGGTCCTAAGGTAGCGAAATTCCTTGTCGGGTAAGTTCCGACCTGCACGAATGGCGTAACGACTTGGGCACTGTCTCGACCCGGTGCTCGGCGAAATAGCAGTCTCGGTGAGGATTCCGAGTCCCCGCGACAGGACAAAAAGACCCCATGCACCTTTACTGCAGCTTGTCATTGGACGTCGCATTAGACTGTGTAGCATAGCTGGGAGACGTTGAGGCTCGGGCGCCAGCTCGGGCGGAGTCATCAGTGAAATACCAGCCTGGCTCATGTAACGTCCTCACCACGCTCCGGCAAACCCGGGCTGGGACCGTGGCAGGCGGGCAGTTTGACTGGGGCGGTCGCCTCCGAAAGAGTAACGGAGGCGCGCGCATGGTTCCCTCAGCGCGGACGATATTCGCGCTTTAGAGTGTAACGGCACAAGGGAGCCTGACGGCGAGACCGACGGGTCGAGCCGCCACGAAAGTGGGCCGTAGTGATCCGGTAGCCCGGTGTGGATCGGCTATCGCGCAACGGATAAAAGGTACGCTGGGGATAACAGGCTTATCGCGCCCGAGAGTTCACATCGACGGCGCGGTTTGGCACCTCGATGTCGGCTTATCACATCCTGGGGCTGGAGAAGGTCCCAAGGGTCCGGCTGTTCGCCGGTTAAAGTGGTACATGAGCTGGGTTCAGAACGTCGTGAGACAGTTCGGTCTGTATCCGTCGTGGGCGTTGGAGAGTTGAGGGGCGCGGACTCTAGTACGAGAGGACCGAGTCGGACGACCCGCTCGTGTCCCGGCTGTCACGCCAGTGGCAACGCCGGGTAGCGATGGTCGGCACAGATAACCGCTGAATGCATCTAAGTGGGAAGCTGTCCCCAAGATGAACTCTCCCTGGGACCTTGAGTCCCCTGAAGGGCCGTGGGAGACCACCACGTCGATAGGTGGGGAGTGGAAGGCGAGCAATCGTTTCCGAGCTAACCCATCCTAATCGCCCGTGCGGCTTGACTACTCCCCCTTTCTTCCAAGAAAGGGGCTGGAATAACAAACCGCAGAGCTTCGCACGATCTCATCGATTTGCGAATACACGAACACTACCATCCTCCGCTGTCAGCATCTCGCTGGCGACTAGAGCGTAGGGGCCACACTCGTTCCCATCCCGAACACGATCGTTAAGCCCTACAGCGCCGATGGTACTCCGACCGAGAGGTCGCGGGAGAGTAGGCCGTCGCCGGCACCCTTGGAAGCCCCTGTCGTTCACTCGGCAGGGGCTTTCTCTTTGCCCCCCAGCCCCGTCACCTTTCCGTCGATGACCCGCGCCGGTTTCGTCACCTTCGTCGGACGCCCCAACGCCGGCAAATCGACCCTCCTCAACCGGCTCGTCGGCACCCGGTTGGCGATCGTCTCCCCCAAGCCGCAGTCGACCCGCGAGCGCGTCGTCGGGATCCTCACGGATGACACGACGCAACTCGTCCTCCTCGACACCCCGGGGCTCCTCGAGCCGCGCTACGCCCTGCATAAAGCCATGCAGTACGCCGCGCAGCAGGCGATCGCCGACGCCGACCTCGTCGTCCACCTCGTCGATGCGACGAGCGATCGCCCCGAGGACCTGACCGCCCTCGCCCAGCTCCCGGCGCCCCCCACGGCCCCGATCCTCGTCGTCCTCAACAAGGTCGATCAGCTCGCACCCGGCCGGCGGGAGGCGCTGCGCGAGGAGTTCCCCGACGCGGAGCTCATCTCCGCGGCGACAGGGGAGGGGATCGACGCCCTCCTGGCCGCCATCCGGCGCCGGGTCCCCGAGAGCCCCTTCCTCTATCCCGCCGACGACATCTCCACGCAGCAGACCCGCTTCTTCGTCGCGGAGTTCATCCGGGAGGCTGTGATGGACCAGCTCGAGGAGGAGGTGCCCTACGGGGTGGCGGTCGAGATCGACGAGTTCCGCGAAGGGAGCACCCCCCTCTACATTCGGGCGGTGCTGCATGTGGAACGCGAGAGCCAGAAGCGGATCCTGATCGGGTCCGGGGGGAGCCGCATCCGCGAGATCGGGCGCGCGGCCCGCGAGCGGATCGAGACCCTCGTCGGGGAGCCGGTCTTCCTCGATCTCTGGGTGAAGGTGCTCGCCAACTGGCGTCGGAACCCCGCCGCGCTCGCCCGACTCGGGTTTCAGGTCCCTACCGAGGAGTCCCGTCCGTGACCGTCCCGCAGATCCCTCCGGCCATCCGCGAGCTCTTGGCCTGCCCCCGTTGCCATGGCCCCCTCCTCGACGCCCCACCCGGCCGCCCCGAGGAGTCGGCCACCCTCCGCTGTGCGGCCTGCGCCCTGCGGTTCCCGGTGCGGGACGGGATCCCGGTCCTCCTGCTCGATCAGGCGCGCACCGAAGGGCCCTGAGCTACAGAACCGCGCACGAGGCGCTATCTTTCCGAGGTACGCGAGGCGAGCCGGCACCCATCGTGGGGCCGGCTCGCCCCGCATCCGTCCCGAACCCCACCGATGGCCGATTCCGAGCATCTCACCTCCCTCCGGCACGACCGGGCCCGTCTGGACGAGCTCCGGAGGTACCTTTGACCTCGATCGCAAACGCGAACGCCTGACCGCCCTCGAAGGGGACATGGCGGACCCGGGCTTCTGGAGCGCGCAGGAGCGTGCCCGGGAGGTGGTGCAGGAGGTGAAGACGCTCAAAGGCTGGGTCGATCCCTACGACCGTCTCGTCGGCCGCGTCGCGAGCGCGACGGAACTCGCCGAGCTCCTCGCCCTCGAACCCGATGCGGAGATGGAGGCCGAGGTCGTCCGCGAGGCGAAGGCGATCGGCGAGGAGACCGATGCGTATCGCCTCCGGTCATTGCTCCAGGGGCGAGACGACTTCCGCGACGCGCAGGTGGAGATCAGCGCCGGCGCGGGCGGCACCGAGGCGCAGGACTGGGCGCAGATGCTCATGCGCATGTACACGCGCTGGGCGGAGCGGAAGGGCTACACGGTCGACATCCTCGACCTCTCCGAAGGGGAAGAGGCGGGGATCAAGGGTGCGGTGCTCGAGGTGAAGGGGGAATACGCCTTCGGGTTCCTCCGGCCCGAGACGGGCGTGCATCGCCTCGTGCGGATCTCCCCCTTCGACTCCCAGGCGCGCCGGCACACGAGCTTCGCGTCGGTCTTCGTGTACCCCGTGGTGAACGAGGAGATCAACATCGAGGTCCGCGATGAGGACCTCAAGATCGACGTCTACCGCGCCTCGGGCGCGGGAGGCCAGCACGTGAACAAGACCTCGTCGGCGGTGCGCATCACCCACCTACCCACGGGGATCGTCTGCGCCTCGCAACAGGAGCGGTCGCAATTCAAGAACAAGGCGACGGCAATGAAGATGCTGAAGAACCGCCTCTACAACCTCGAGGCCGAGAAGCAGGCGGCGGCCAAGGCCGCGCTCGATGCGACCAAGCAGGACGTCTCCTTCGGGAGCCAGATCCGCAGCTACGTGTTCCAACCGTACACGATGGTCAACGACCATCGCACCGAACTCAAGATCACCGACGTGCAGAAGGTCATGGACGGGGCGATCGACCCCTTCATCGAGGCCTATCTGAAGCAGAGTGGCGCGCCGCCCGCCACGGGAGAGACGGTATGAGCGACGAGCTCAACTTCGTGAGGCAGGCGCGGCGCGAGAAGCTCGACGCGCTGGTCGCGGCGGGGATCCCCCCCTTCGCCTACGGCTACGACCGCACCCACCTGTGCGGCCCAGCGGCCGGCCTGCTCGGGGAGGCGGAGGAGGGGCCCACGGTGCGCCTCGCCGGACGGATCGTGGCGTGGCGCGGGCATGGCAAGACGATCTTCGCCCATCTCGCCGACGACACGGGGCGCCTGCAGCTCTACTTCCGGCAGGACCAGCTCGGCGCGGAGGCGTTCGGTCACCTCGCGCACCTCGATCTCGGCGATGTGATCGGCGTCCAGGGGCCGCTCTTCCGCACGCGGACGGGGGAGGTCACGGTCCGCGTGGAGGCGTGGACGCTGTTGGCGAAGTCACTCCGGCCCCTCCCGTTCGGCAAGGAGGAGCAGGTCGAGGGACGGACCGTGCGTCACTCGGGGTTCGCCGATGGGGAGCAGCGGTCGCGGCAACGCTACGCCGACCTCGCGGTGCATCCCGAGGTGCGCCGGCATTTCGCGGCGCGGTCCAAGATGACGACCGCGATCCGTCGCGCCCTCGACGCCTGGGGTTACCTCGAGGTGGAGACCCCGGTCTTACAGCCGCTCTACGGCGGGGCCGCGGCGCGGCCCTTCACGACGCATCACAACGCGCTCGACATGCCGCTCTTCCTGCGCATCGCGGACGAGCTCTACCTCAAGCGACTCATCGTCGGTGGGTTCGAGCGGGTCTATGAGATCGGCCATGACTTCCGGAACGAGGGGATCGATCGCACGCACAACCCCGAGTTCACGATGCTCGAGTTCTACGAGGCGTATGCGGACTACACCCTGATGATGGACCGGGTGGAGCAGCTCCTCGTGACGGCGGCGACGGCGGTGCGCGAGGTGGTGGGGGAGGCCCCGCGCCTGCGGCACGACGGCTCCGAGGCGGGGCCGGTGCCGACCCTTCAGACGCCCTTCCCACGGATCGCGTGGGTGCCCGCACTCTCGCAGGCGCTCGGGGTCCCCGATGTGCTCGCGCTCGACGATGCGGCGCTGCGGAAGGCGGCGGAGCGGGCGAAGGTCCCCGACGTGGCGAAGCTCTCGCGCCCCAAGCTCCTCGACGAGCTCTTCCAGGCCCATGTGGAGTCGAAGATCGTCGAGCCCACCTTCGTCGTCGATTATCCGGTGGAGCTCTCCCCGCTGGCCAAGCCGCACCGGACGGCGCCGGGACTCACCGAGCGGTTCGAGCTCTTCGCCAAGGGAAAGGAGTTGGCCAACGCCTTCTCGG
>CAIVJV010000362.1 GCA_903906325.1 uncultured Gemmatimonadota bacterium | reverse complement strand
CTCCTCTTCGGACTCCGGCTCGACGACGGTCAGATGACGGACGGGAACGGGATCTCGAACCTGACGCTCACGCTCGTCGGCCGTCGCAAGTCGCAGGTGGTGACGCAGAGCGCCCGCTTGGAGATCCGGCGTTGAAGGCCGAAGGATAAAAGCTGAGCGCTTCCAGCCTTCAGCGTTTTAGTCGACCAACCGCAGCGGCATCAGCAGGCAGAGATACTTCGCCGGATCGGACCACCCTTCGGGCTCGAGGGTGGTCGCACGCTCCGGAGCGCGGAAGGTCATGCGCACCTCCTCCGTCGGCATGAAGCGGAGCATCTCGAGGAGATAGTTCGCGTTGAAGCCGATATCGAGCGGATCCCCCTCGTAGCGGATCGGGAGCTCGTCCTGCGCTTCGCCAAGATCGGGCGTGCTGACCGCGAACTTGAGCATCCCCGAGTTGAAGGAGAGGCGGATGCGGTGCGTCTGATCGCTGGCGACGACGCTCATCCGGCGCAGCGCGCTGGTGAACGCGGCCCGATCCAGGATCGCGTGCTTGTCGTTGTCCTTCGGGATGACCTGATCGTAGCCCGGGTAGGGGCCTTCGATGAGGCGCGTGTACACCGCGGTGAAGGGGGAGCGGAACCCGAGGTGGTTCTCGCCGACACCGACCTCAAGCTGCTCCTCCGCCGGGAAGAGTCGCTTGATCTGTTCGAGGGCCTTGGGTGGGATGATGTGCTCGGCCTTCTGCCCACCCGAGACGGGGATCTCCATCTTCGCCAGGCGGTGTCCGTTGGTGGCGACCATGCGCATCACGTCGCTGCGAATCTCCCAGAGGACGCCGTTGAGGATCGGGCGACTCTCCTCGGTGCTCGCCGCGAAGGCGGTGTGACTGATCAACCGCTGCAGGTCGCCGGACCCAATCTTGAGTGGCTTCTCGAAGCGCACCGCGGGGAAGGTCGGGAACTCCGACTTAGGGAGTCCCAGGAGCTTGAACTTCGCGCGCCCGCACTCGAGGGTGATGCGCTGGTCGCCGGTCGCGGAGATCCGGACCGGGGCCGCCGGGAGCTCCCGGGCGATCTCACTGAGCTTTCGGGCTGGGATCGTGATCCCACCCGCCGCCTCGACGTCTGCAGTGATCTCCGTGCTGACCGCGATGTCGAGATCGGTCCCGGAGATCCGAATCCCCTTCTCGGTGGTCTGCACCAGGAGATTCGCCAGGACCGGGAGGGTGGTCTTGCTCGGGACCGCCGGGGTGACGGCGGCCAACCCTTCCTGGAGTTTCTCGCGTGTGATCGTGAACCGCATGGGCAAGTCGGGTGACGTGTGGGGAAATGGAGCGGGCTACGTCGTGCTGTTTCTTTCGTACTCTAAATCGTCGTCGTAGTAGAAAGGTGTGCATTGTGGAGGAACGCCGGAACCCCATGTGGCGAAAGGCCTCTGGCGCGTCCCCTCACGTGACCTCTCATGTGGACGGGCTGGGGAGGATGGGGAGAACCCTCCACGAGGCCGCCGTCGGTGTCGCAAACATGTGCATCATGTGGAGAGACGCAGGGTTTCCCGCAGACGTTCCACGCGGCCCCGGAACTCCCCGTCGGCAGCCATCGTCTCGGTCACGCGGTCCAATGAATGGATCACCGTCGAGTGGTCGCGACCGCCGAAGGCGAGACCGATCTCCACGAGCTGGAGGCCGAGGATCTCGCGCGCGAGGAACATCGCCACCTGTCGGGGGACGGTGAGCGTCTTGGTGCGGGTCTTGGATTGCAGGCCTTCCACGGTCACCCCCCAATCGCCGGCGACGGTCCGCTGGATGCGGGCCATCCCATCTTGGCGGGCGGGGCGGTCGGACGCCTCATCATTGGAGCGCAGCTTGTCCCGCAGCGCCTCGCGCGCGAGCTCGACAGAGATG
>CAIVJV010000361.1 GCA_903906325.1 uncultured Gemmatimonadota bacterium | reverse complement strand
CTCGACCTCGGAGTTCCCCAGCTTGGTCTTGGTCTGGCCCTCGAACTGCGGCTCACGGACCTTCACCGAGAGGACCGCCGTCAGCCCCTCACGCACGTCGTCACCGGAGAGCTTGACCTCCTTGTCCTTCTTGGCGAACGACGACTTGTCGAGGTGCTTGTTGATCACGCTCGTGAGGGCCGACTTGAAGCCGGTGAGATGCGTGCCCCCCTCGTGCGTGTTGATGTTGTTGACGAAGGAGAAGACGTTGTCGTTGTAGCCGTCGTTGTACTGCAACGCCAGCTCGATCCCGACGTCGTCGCGCTCCGCCTCGAGGTACAGGATCTCGGGGTGCAGGGCCTTGGCCTTGGTGTTCATGAAGGCGACGAACTCCCTCAGCCCCCCCTTGGCGTGGAAGGTCTCGGTCTTCTCCTGCCCGGGGCGCTCGTCGGTGAGGGTGATCGTCACCCCCTTGTTGAGGAACGAGAGCTCGCGCAGGCGGCTCGAGAGCGTCCCGTAGTCGTAGACGAGCTCGGTGAAGATCTGATGGTCGGGCTTGAACCAGACCTTGGTGCCGGTGTCCTTCCCCTTCACCGTGCCGAGGACGGTGAGCTTGGTGGTCGTGTCCCCGCGCGCGAAGTCCATGTAATGCTCCTTCCCCTCGCGCTTCACCCACACCTTGAGCGTCTCGGAGAGGGCGTTCACCACCGAGACGCCCACCCCGTGCAAACCGCCGGAGACCTTGTACGTGTTCTTGTCGAACTTGCCGCCGGCATGGAGCACGGTGAGCGCGAGCTCGAGGCCGGGGAGCTTCTCCACGGGGTGGATGTCCACCGGGATGCCACGCCCGTTGTCCTCCACCGTGATCGAGTCATCCGGGTGGATCGTGACCTGGACGGTGTCGCAGTAGCCGGCGAGCGCCTCGTCGATCGAGTTGTCGACCACCTCGTAGACGAGGTGATGGAGTCCGCGGTGCGACGTGGACCCGATGTACATGCCGGGCCGCTTCCGAACGGCTTCGAGCCCCTTGAGGACTTGGATGCCGGAGGCGTCGTACGAGGACTCGGAGACGTCGTTGGTCTTGGCCATTTCGGGGGTGGGAGAAGGACCCTGAAAGTTACCTGTTCCGCAGGGCGCTAGCAACGCGCCGGCGCCCCCGTTTTCAGAGGGAAAACACCCGCCGTGACCTCAGCGCAGGAGCTCCCAGCGGAGGCGCCGGACCGGGTGGGTCACCGCGGCGCTCGCCAGGCGCGCGAGGAGCTGGGGCTCCATCAACGAGAGCTCCGTCATCCACGCATGCGTGCGCACCCCGACGACCAACGTCCCGTCCTCCAGGAGGCGCCGCGGCTCGGTCACCGCGGCGATCCGGGCCCCGACCGCCGTCGGCCAGGCGGCCATCGCCTGCGCGCGCGCCACCGCCTCGGTGAGTCCTGCGGCCGCCAGCGCCTCGGGGAGCGCTTCGCCGATGGTCCGCGGCCGCCCCGCACCGGTCTCGTCGCGCCGTCGTCTCATGGCACCGGCGCGAAGGTGCCACCCCGCACCTGCCAACGGGCCAGCCGGGTGAAGCGCGCCGGGATCTCGTCGGGCCGCGGGACACAGACCACGTGCTGCCCATGGCCGATCCCATCGAGCAGCGCGAGGATCCGCTCGGTCCGGTCGCGATCGAGCTCCGCGAAAGGGTCGTCCAAGAGCAGCACCGGCATCACGCCGGTCGCCACATGATGCGTCGCCGCCTCGAGGAGCCGGAGCACGATCGCCGCGGTGCGCTGCTGCCCCGCCGACCCGACGATCCGCAGGTCATGCCCCTCGAGGGTGAGCGTGAGATCATCGCGGTGGGGCCCCGCCTGCGTGAGGCCACGTCGCAGGTCCTGCGCGCGTTGCCGCTCGAGGGTCTCCCGCAGGGCGCCGACGAGCGCGTCGTCCGCGACCTCCGCGAAGGTCCCGGCGTAGCGGAGGTCGGTGGGCGCCGGCTCGCCGATCGCCGCGCAGCGTGCGGCGAAGGTCGGGCCCCAGGCGGCGACCCACGCCCGTCGCTCGGCGATCACCGTCGCGCCGTGCTGCGCCAGCGCCGGTTCCCACGCGGCGGCCGCCTCGCGGTCCGCGACCGATCCGCCCCCGCGCGCCGCGTCCCGCAGCGCCGCGTTCCGTCGGCTCAGGGCCGCCCGGTACTGCCGGAGCGCCTGCAGATAGCGGGGGGAGGTGAGCGCCAGGGTGATGTCGAGATAGCGCCGCCGCTCCTGCGGCGCGCCCGCGACGAGATCCACGTCGCGCGGGGAAAAGGCCACGGAGGGGAGCGCATCGAGCGCCTCGGTGAGCCGGTCGAGCGCTCGGCCGTCGAGCGTCACCTTCTTGCGCCCCTGCCGATCGACCGCCGCGGTCACCCGCGTCGCGGGCACCCCCTCAAGGGTGGCACTCAGATGGAACGCCGTCCCGCCATGCCGGATGCAATCGCGATCGCGGGCCCCACGGCCCGAGCGCAGCAGGCGCAGGTAGCCGATCGCCTCCACGAGATTCGATTTCCCCTGCCCATTGTCGCCGACCACGACGATCCCCTCGGGCGGGAGCGTGAGCGTGGCCTCCGCCACGTTGCGGAACGACTGCAACGTGAGCCCACGCAGCCGCGCGGGCGGGGCGACGACGTGCACTCAGACCCCGCGGAAGGTCGGGGCACGCTTCTCCAAGAAGGCGGCCGTCCCCTCGCGCATGTCCTCGGTGCGCCCGACGGCGCCGAAATGCTCCGCCTCGAGCGCGAGCGCCGCCTCGAGCGGGAGCCCGGCCCCCCCGGTCACCGCGGCGATCGCATGGGCGAGCGCGAGCGGCCCGTTCTTGAGCATCGACTTGGCCAGCGAGCGCGCGGCCTCGGTGAGCATCTCAGGAGACACTACCTCATGCACGATCCCGTAGCGCGCCGCCGTCTCGGCGTCGACCTGATCCCCGGTGAGGATCATCTGCAAGGCGCGGCCCTGCCCGATCAGGCGCGGGAGTCGCTGCGTCCCCCCGTACCCCGGGATGAGCCCGAGCCGCGCCTCGGGCAACCCGAACTTGGCGTGGGTGCTCGCCACGCGGACATGACACGCCAGGGCGAGTTCGCATCCGCCGCCGAGCGCGAACCCGTTCACGGCGGCGATCACCGGCTTCGCGAACCGCTCGATCTGGGTGAAGACCGCTGAACCATGCGCCGCGACCGCCTGGAGCCCCGCCGGCGAGCTCGCCGCCGTGGCGATCTCCGCGATGTCCGCCCCCGCGACGAACGCCCGCCCCGCCCCGGTCACGATCACCGCCCGCACCTCCGGCTGCGACGCCAGGGACGTGAACGCCGCCCCCAGCTCCTCGATCACCGCGCGGTTGAGCGCGTTCAGCTTGTCCGGTCGGTTGATGGTGACCGTCGCGATCTGGTCGGCGACGTCCAGGATCAGGGAGGCGAAGGGAGGGGTCATGGGCCGTGGCTCACTGCTGGAGGGGATGCGACGCAATCTATACGTTTCGCCCATGGCCTCGACCCGACCTCGCGCCGTCCTCGCGCTCGACCAGGGGACCACGAGCTCCCGCGCCCTGGTCGTCGGATCGGACGGGCGGATCCTCGGTCGCGCGCAGGCCGAGTTCCCGCAGCACTTCCCACAGCCGGGCTGGGTCGAGCACGACCCGGAGGACCTCTGGCGCACCACGCGCGACGCGGCGCGGGCGGCGATCGCCCAGGCGGGGCGGATGCCCGAGGCGATCGGGATCACGAACCAACGCGAGACGGTGATGCTCTGGGACCGTCGGACCGGGGCGCCGGTCGGTCCGGCGATCGTCTGGCAGGACCGCCGGACGGCGCCGCGCTGCGCCGAACTGCGCGCCGCGGGGGAAGCGGCGACCCTGCATCGCCTCACCGGCCTGGTCCCCGACCCGTACTTCAGCGCGACCAAGCTCGAGTGGCTCCTCCGGGAGGTCGCCCGTCCACGGGGGATCGCGATCGCGGATCTGGCCGCCGGCACCGTCGACAGCTGGCTCATCTGGCGCCTCACGAACGGTGCGGTGCACGCCACGGACCCTACCAATGCCTCGCGCACGATGCTCTGCGACATCGAGACGCGCGAGTGGAGCCCCGCGCTCCTGACACGCTTCGGCGTGCCGCGCGAGCTCCTGCCGGAGATCCGTCCCTCGGCCGGGGCGTTCGGGGTCGCGGCGGCGGAGCATCTCGGCGCCGCACTGCCAATCCTCGGCGTCGCCGGGGACCAGCAGGCCGCGCTCTGGGGGCAGGGATGCTGGCGCAGTGGGGAAGGGAAGAACACCTACGGGACGGGGGCCTTCCTCCTCTTGAACACGGGGCGGACGCGGCCGGAGGGGGGGCGCGGGATCCTCACCACCCTCGCCTGCGATGCGGCGGGGGCCCCGGTGTACGCGCTCGAATCGTCGATCTTCGTCGCGGGTGCGGCGGTGCAATGGTTGCGCGATGGTCTAGGCCTGCTCGAGGCGGCGCACGAGAGCGAGGCGATGGCGCGGGCCGTGCCCTCCACCGATGGCGTCTATTTCGTCCCAGCGCTCACCGGGCTCGGGGCGCCGGCCTGGGAGCCGGCGGCGCGCGGGACGATCGTCGGGCTCACGCGTGGGACGCAACGGGCGCATCTGGTGCGCGCCGCGCTCGAGGCCATGGCCTACGG
>CAIVJV010000360.1 GCA_903906325.1 uncultured Gemmatimonadota bacterium | reverse complement strand
TCGATCGCGAGCACCCGATCCCCAGACTGGATCCCGGCGACCGCCGCGGGCCGCCCCGCGACGATCGAGTCGATCACCGGCGGCACGTAGCCCTTCCCGTACCAGGCGAAGACCCCGGTCGAGACCACGAGCGCGAGGATCACATTCATCGTCACGCCGGCGAGGAGGATGACCAACCGCTGCACCAGCGTCTTGGACTCGAACCAGCGATCGGCCGGGATCGGGAGCGGCCCGTGCGGGATCATCGACTGCTCGTCCCAGTGCCGCGACTTCTCGGCCTCAGGGGCCTCACCGCCCCCCTCGAGGATCTGCGCCGTCTCGTCCTCCTTGGAGGCCATGCGCACGTAGCCTCCGATGGGGAGCCAAGAGAGGGCGTACTCCGTCTCACCGCGACGCCGGCTCCAGAGGGGCGCCCCCCACCCGAGGGAGAAGCGCGGCGCATAGACCCCCGCCCATTTGGCGGCGAGGAAGTGCCCGAGCTCGTGCACGAAGATCACGAGCCCCAAGACCAACAACGGCGCGAGCCAACTCAGCATCAGCGGAACTCCTGCACGAGGGACCGCGCCGCCGCATCGGCGGCGAGCAGCGCGGGAAGGTCATCACCGGGGCGGTCGCCGACCGCCGAGAGGGCATGGTCGATCGCCGCCGGGATCCGCGCGAAGGGGAGCGAGCCATCGAGTACGCGGGCCACCGCGACCTCATTGGCGGCGTTGAACACCGCCGGCGCCGCCCCGCCCTGCCGTCCCGCCGCGATCCCCAACCCGAGGGTCGGGAAGGCGTCGTGCCGCACCGCCTCGAAGGTCAGCGGACTCGACGCCACCGGATCGAAGCGTGGTACCCCGCCATCGGCGATCCGGTCCGGATAGCCCAAGGCATAAAGCACCGGCAATTCCATCGACGGCACCCCCATCTGCGCGAGCACGCTCCCATCCTCGAACTCGAGCATCGAATGCACGATGCTCTGCGGATGCACCACGACCTCGATCCGGTCGTAGGGGATGCCGAAGAGGACGTGCGCCTCGATCACCTCGAGCGCCTTGTTCGCGAGGGAGGCGCTGTCGATGGTGATCTTCCGGCCCATCGCCCAGGTGGGATGGTTCAGCGCATCGGTGAGCTGCGCGCCCGCGATCTGCTCGCGTGACCAGGTGCGGAAGGGACCACCCGAGGCGGTGATGATCATCCGCGAGACGCCGCGGAGGGGGAGGAGCCCTGCACCGGCCGCTGCGCCACGCGGGATCGGCGCCACGCGCCCGGCCGCGCACTGAAGCAGCGCGGAGTGCTCGGAGTCGACAGGGATCACCTCGCCGCGGCCCTGGCGCACCGCGCGCGCCACGAGCGCGCCCCCCACGACGAGCGATTCCTTGTTCGCGAGCGCGACGCGCTTCCCGGCGCGCAGCGCGGCGAGGGTCGCCTCGAGTCCCGCCGCGCCGACGACCGCGTTGACCACGGTATCGACCTCGGGATGCTGCGCGGCCTCGACCAAGCATTGGGTGCCACGTCCCCACCCCGCCGGGAGCGCCGCCCCACCATCCTGCACCAGCCCCACGTAGCGCGGCATCCAGCGCGCCACCGCCGCCGTGAGCCCCTCGCGATTCCCGTTCGCCGTCAGCGCCACGAAGTGAAAGCGCTCCGGATGCCGTTCGACCACCCGCTGCGTGGTCTCCCCGATCGATCCCGTGGCGCCTAACAGCGCCACGCCGGTCCGCACGCTCACCGCCCCACCTTCAGGAGCGCCTCGAGCAACACATAGCCGACCGGCAAGGTGAAGAGGAGCGAGTCGGTCCGATCGAGCACGCCGCCATGTCCCGGGATCAACGTGGAGCTGTCCTTCACCCCGGCCTGCCGCTTGAGGAGGCTCTCCACCAGATCCCCGATCTGCGCCACGATGCCGATCACGACGCCGAGGATGACGATCCCCGTCCACGTGAGCCCGAGCTTCGCAGAGGGCTGCAGGAGGAAGGTCACATAGCCCCAGGTGCCGATCACGCTCAGCCCGAGCCCCCCGATCGCCCCCGCCCAGGTCTTCCCCGGGCTCACCGAGGGCATGAGCTTCCGCCTCCCGAATGCCTTGCCGGCGAAGAAGGCCCCCGAGTCGGTGAGCCAGGTGAGCACCATCGGGAGGAAGAGGAGGAGCGACCCCGCGAGGGCGCCGATCGCAAAGCGGTGATACCGCAACGCATACGCGAAGGTGAGCATCCCCCCGGTGTACCAGATCCCGAAAAGGGTCGTCGCGACCGATTCGATCGGCCGCCCCCCCACCCCACGACGCCAGAGCGCCACGGTCAGCAGGAGCGGCACGAGGAGCGCCACGACCGGGAGCGGGGGCATCGCATAGCCGAGCCGCGCCGCATGCGCCGCGAGCGGCAACGCCGCCGCGAGTCCGACCAGCCACCCCGTGAGGGGACGCGCCCCGGCCCCCTCAGCGAGACGCCCATACTCCCAGGCGGCGAGCGCCGAGGCGATCGCCAGGAGCGCGGCCAACGGCGCATCCCCCACCCAGACGATCCCGACGAGCACGGGGATCGCCACGACGGCGAAGAGGATCCGTTTGGTCAGCTCGGACATGTGAGCCC
>CAIVJV010000359.1 GCA_903906325.1 uncultured Gemmatimonadota bacterium | reverse complement strand
GGGCCACCCCCCACCTCACCGCGCGGACCACGGTTCGTGAGGCGCTCGTCGCCGGGGTGCGGATCGACTCCCTCGCCGCCACGGCGCAAGGGGATGCGGAGGGGCTCCGCCTCACCGCCCGGCTCGGGCGACGCGAGACCCCCGACCTGCGCGCCGAGGCCGACCTCCCGATCCGCATCCGGCTGGATGGGGGCGAGGCGGGGATCGCCGTTGAGGCGCCGCTGCGCGTCTCGGTGCGCAGCGACTCCGTGAGCCTGCGCCTCTTCGACCTCTACACGGCGCCGAAGGCGACCGACCCCGGGAGCTTCGCGCTCAACCTCGACGTCGGCGGGACCTGGGCCAAGCCGCGGGTGGACGGTGGACTCGTCGTACGGAACGGCAACCTCCTTCTCGCCCCGCTCGGGGACGTGACCTGGCGCGATGTGACGGCGGACATCGCCCTCATCGGCGACAGCATCGCGATCCGCCGCGTGAGCGCCTCCTCCCGTTCCGATGGGCGCAACGGCCGTGGGAACATCGCCGGCTGGCTCACCTTCGCCGACCGCGAGAATCCCCGCTTCGATGTCTCCGTGCGTGCGAGCAACTTCCACGTGTACAACGTACGGAACGTGGCGGATGTGGATGTCTCCGACAGTCTCCGGCTCGCCGGGGCCCTCTCCGGCGCCACCCTCACCGGGGGCGTCACCGTCGAACGCGCACTCGTGACCATCCCTGAGGTCGCCACCAAGAACGTCGTCTCGCTCGAGGCCTTCGACCGCTTCGGGGCCGCCGATTCCAGCGTGAGCGCGCAGCGGCTCCTCCCGGCGCGTTCCTCCGCGTTCCTCGACAACCTGCAGATCCGCAACGTGCCGGTGCGCATGGGGCGCGATGTGCGGCTCTTCTCCAAGGATGAGGCGAACCTCTTCCTGGGTGGCGCCGTGAACATCACGCGGAGTCGCGCCGAGCGTGGCCGCGCGAGCGCCGAGACGCAGCTCGCGCTCACGGGAGCCCTGCAGACCGTGCGCGGGACCTACACGCTCAACCTGGGACCGGTGAGCCGGAAGTTCGAGCTCGAGCGCGGGGAGGTCGAGTTCTTCGGCGAGCCCGAGCTCAATCCGACGCTCGATATCTCCGCCATCCACACCATCCGACAGTACAGCAAGCAGGGGTCCCAGCCCGATGTACGCATCCGCGTGCAGATCGGCGGTACCCTCCTCGAGCCCACCCTGGCGCTCTCCACGCCGGACTCGGCCCGCGTGAAGAATGCCGACCTGATCAGCTATCTCGTCACCGGTGGTCCCAGCTTCGAGATCGGTGCCGAGCCCACGGATTACACCTCGACCGCCGCGCGCGTGCTGATCGGTTCCTTGGGCGGCTTCCTCAGTGGGAAGGCGGCCGGTGGGCTCTGTGATGACGCGGTGCTCTCCACCTCGGCGGCCGACCAGAAGCAGAAGGGGCTCGCCAACGTCGGCTCGAGCGTCCTCGAGGGGATGCGCTTCAATTGCGCGAAGGCGATCAACGACAACGCGTTCGTCCGGCTCGACGCCGGTCTCTGTCAGGTCGGGCAGTTCGTCTCCGGGGGCGGGATGGGGACCGCCGCCTCGCTCGCCAACTCCATCGGGGTCAAGGTGGACTACATCATCCGCCCGCAGCTCACCCTCTCGGCGGGTGTCGAGCCCCCGACGAGCGCGGTCCTCTGCGCACAGAACGTGAGCGCGCGAGGGTTCGTCCCCACCCCACAGCAATGGGGCGTCGACCTCTTCTGGGCCTGGCGCTTCTGATGCCTAACTCGCGTCCGAGGGGCGCTCGCGCATGAACCATTCATTGGCACGCTTCGGTCTCGCCGTCGGGCATGCGACCGATCAGGCCGGGGGCACCGGCTGCACGGTGATCCGCGGGATCGCGGCGCCCCATCGGGCCGCGTGTGCGGTCCTCGGCCGCGCGACGGGCTCACGTGAGCTCGCGTTGCTCGAACCGGGCCATCTCGTGGAGCGCGTCGACGCGATCCTGCTGAGCGGGGGCTCTGCGTATGGGCTCGATGCCGCGGCGGGGGTGATGCGCTGGATGGAGCGGGCCGGCCGGGGGTTCCCGGTGGGCGGCGGCGTGGTGCCGATCGTGCCGGCGGCGGTCTGCTTCGATCTCGCGCCGATCGGTCGCTTCGACGCGCGCCCCACCGCGGCGATGGCCGAGGCGGCGTGTGAGACGGCGGCGAGCGACGGGATCGCGGAGGGGGCGGTGGGCGTGGGCACGGGGCTCACCGTGGGGAAGGCCTTCGGGCCTGCGCACGCGATGCGGGGCGGGTTCGGTCTCGCGGTGCGCGAGGCGTCAGGGTGTGCCGCGGCGGCCATGGTGGCGGTCAATGCCTACGGGGACGTGCGCGATGAGGCGGGAGCGATCCTCGCCGGGGCGCGGCGCGCCGATGGGACCTTCATGGATTCGGCTCGGTCGCTCGCGGCGGGGTCGCTCCCGACCGCGGCCGTCGCGCCCAACACCACCTTGGCGGTCATCGCGCTCGATGCGGCCTTCACCCGTCTCGAGCTCCAGGGGATCGCACGGGCCGCGACCGCGGCCTATCACCGCCGGATCACGCCGGCTGGGACGTCGGTGGATGGGGACATCGTCTTCGCCCTCGCACCGATGGAGGGGCCCCGTGCGCCGGTGGCGCAGGGGGAGATGCTCGCCGTCGCTGCGCTCGAGGCAGCGATCGAGCGGGCGGTGCGGCTGACGAACTAGGAGACCAACGCCCCCATCGGGGGGAGGGTCGCCGACCCGCCACGGACGTGCAGCGGGAGCTCGGCGCACAGGGTCCCGTCGAGGATCACCCGCATCGCATGGGTCCCCGCGACCTGCACCGGGAGATCGATCGCCGCGATCACGGGGACGTCGAGCTCGATCGCCCCGGGCGGTGGGGGGCC
>CAIVJV010000358.1 GCA_903906325.1 uncultured Gemmatimonadota bacterium | reverse complement strand
GCTCGGCGCCTCGCGCGCGGTGGCCTTCGATCTCGACGCCGCCTGCTCGGGGTGGCTCTACAGCTGCCAGGTCGCCGAAGGGCTCATCGCGACGGGCGGGTATGAGACCGTGCTCGTGATCGGGGGCGAGGTGCTCTCGCGCATCATCAACTGGAAGGACCGCAATACCTGCGTCCTTTTCGGGGACGGTGCGGGGGCGACGATCATCAAGCGAAGCACCAAGCACCGGGGGATCCTCTCGGCCTACATGCGCTCGGACGGCAGCCTGGCTGACCTCCTGCAGCGCCCCAAGGGGGCGGGGGCCTGCCCGATGACGAACGAGATCCTCGCCGAGGGCTCGCATTTCATCACGATGGCGGGGCGCGAGGTCTTCAAGAACGCGGTGCGGTCGATGGCGGATGCCGCGGATCGGGCGCTCGACGGGGCGAAGCTCTCCTCGACCGATATCGACCTCCTGATCCCGCACCAGGCGAACATCCGGATCATCGAGGCCACGGCCAAGCACGCGAACATCCCGATGGAGAAGGTGTTCGTGAACGTCGACCGCTATGGCAACACCTCCGCGGCCTCGATCCCGATCGCGCTCAGCGAGGCGCAGGCGGAGGGGCGGATCACGGAGGGCTCGACGGTGATGTTCGTCGCCTTCGGCGCGGGCTTCACCTGGGGCTCGATGATCGCGCGGTTCTAGGCGATGTTCTTCCTCCTCTTCCCAGGTCAGGGCTCGCAGAAGCCCGGGATGGCGAAGGATCTCGTCGCGGCCTCGCCCGACGCGCGCGCGACGTTCGACGCGGTGGATGCCGCCCTCGGCACGGCGCTCAGCACCCTCTGCTTCGAGGGACCGGCAGAGGAGCTCACCCTCACGCACAACGCGCAGCCGGCGCTGTTGGCCCATGGTGCGGCGGTCTGGGCCATGGTCCGGCCCCATCTCGCGGGACGGGTGATCGGGGCGGCCGGGCATTCACTCGGCGAGTTCTCCGCGTATCACGCGGCGGGGGCGCTCGGTCTCCAGGACGCGGTGCGCTTGGTCCGACGGCGGGGCGAGCTCATGTATCAGACCGGGGTCGAGCGGCCGGGGGCGATGGCCGCGATCCTCGGGACGCTCACGACCCCCATCGACGAGATCTGCCGCGCGGCCGCGACGGCGGGGGTCGTCGTGCCGGCGAACTACAACGCTGACGAGCAGATCGTGATCTCCGGGGAGGTCGCCGCGGTCGAGGCCGCGATGGAGGGGGCCAAGGCGGCGGGCGCCAAGCGGGCGCTGCGGCTTCCGGTGAGCGGGGCCTTCCACAGCCCCCTCATGCAGCCCGCCGAGGTGGGACTCACGGCCGCGATCGAGGCCGCGACGTGGAGCGCCCCGACCTTCCCGGTCTGGAGCAATGTGACCACCGCGCCGGTGACGGATGCGGCGACGGCGCGGCAGGTGCTCGTACGCCAGCTCACCTCCCCGGTCCGGTGGGTGGAGCAGGTCCGGGCGATCGCGGCGGCCCATCCCGGGGTCACCTTCGTCGAGATGGGCCCCGGGGCGGTCCTGACCGGCCTCGTCAAGCGCCTCGCGCCCGGGTGCGAGTACCTCACCTGCGGCACCGCCGCCGAGGTCGAGGCGGTCCTGCAGCGCTGATCCAGGGCGGGCCATCGGGGCCCGCCTCGCCACCCTTCACCGGACGGCCCATGGCACTCACGATCGATCTCACAGGGAAGGTCGCCCTCGTCACCGGCTCCACACGCGGGATCGGGCGCACCATCGCCCAGACGTTGGTCGGCGCCGGGGCCAAGGTCGCGGTCGTCGGGCGCGACCTGGCGAAGGCGGAGGAGGTGGCCGAGTCGCTCGGCGAGGCGCGCGGGTTCGCGTGCGATGTCGCCGACCCGGCCAGCGTCACGATGCTCGTCCAGACCGTGGAGGACGCCTTCGGCTCGCTCGATATCCTCGTGAACAACGCGGGGATCACGCGGGACAACCTCATGCTCCGGATCAAGGACGAGGATTGGGACGCGGTGCTCGACACCAATCTCCGGTCGGCCTTCGTGGCGATCCGGGCGGCGCAGCGGGGGATGATGAAGCGGCGCTGGGGGCGGATCATCAACATCGCCTCCGTGGTCGGGATCTTCGGGAACAAGGGGCAGGCGAACTACGCCGCGAGCAAGGCGGGGATGATCGGCTTGAGCAAGTCGGTGGCGAAGGAGCTCGCGAGTCGGAACATCCTCTGCAACGTGGTCGCCCCCGGGTTCATCACCAGCGACATGACCGATGCGATGACCCCGCAGGCGGTCGAGGCGCTCGCCGCCCAGATCCCGCTGGAGCGCTTCGGCGCGGCGCAGGATGTGGCGGGCCTGGTGGCCTTCCTGGCCTCGGAGCACGCGGCCTATGTGACGGGGCAGGTCCTGGCCGTGGATGGGGGGTTGGCGATGTGAGACGGGGCACGGTTTTCCGTGCCGTTGCCCCCTGTCAACTCGTTATATTTCTGGGCCGTCGGAGCGACCTCCGGCGGCCCTCGTGGTTCCACCCTCTTGGAGTTCCTGACGCATGGCTGACCATTCCGCGAAGATCAAGGACATCATCGAGAAGGAGCTCGGGGTCGAGCGTGAGAAGCTGACCGATGGCGCCAGCTTCATCGACGATCTCGGGGCCGACTCGCTCGACATCGTCGAGCTGGTGATGGAGTTCGAGAAGGAGTTCAACATCGACATCCCGGACGAGGACGCCGAGAAGCTCAAGACGGTCGGTGACGCCATCGGCTACCTGAACGCCAAGCTCGGCTGAGATGGCGGGGCTGCGTCGTCGGGTGGTCCTCACGGGGGCGGGGTGCCTGACCTCCGTCGGGAACGATGTGGCCACCACGTGGGCGGCGCTCCTCGCGGGGCGCTCCGGCGGGGGGCCGATCACCCGGTTCGACGCGTCGTCGTTCAAGGTCCGGTTCGCCCATGAGGTGAAGGGGTTCGACATCGCCGCGTACATGGACCGCAAGGAGGCCAAGCGCGCCGACCGCTACACCCAGTACGCGATGGCGGCCGCGGTGCAGGCGATGCACGATGCGGGGCTCGGCGAGGGCACCGGGTACGACCCTGACCGGCTGGGTGTGATCATCGGCTCGGGGATCGGCGGGATCGAGACCTTCGAGGCGCAGCACACGGTGCTGATGCAGGACGGCCCCGGGCGGATCTCCCCCTTCTTCGTCCCGATGTTCATCGGGGACATCGCGGCGGGCGTGGTCTCGATGCGGTTCCAGGCCAAGGGGCCCAACTACGCCACGCAGTCGGCCTGCGCCTCCAGCGCACACGCGATCGGGGACGCCTTCCGTCTCATCGCCTACGGGGACGCCGACCTCATGATCGCCGGCGGGTCCGAGGCCGCGGTCTCGCCGATGGCGATCGGCGGGTTCGCCAACATGCAGGCGCTCTCGACGCGCAACGACTCGCCGGAGACGGCGTCGCGCCCCTTCGATCAGACCCGGGACGGGTTCGTGCTCGGCGAGGGCTCCGGGGTCGTGATCCTCGAGGAGCTCGAGCATGCGCGGGCGCGCGGCGCACGGATCTATTGCGAGATCGTGGGCTATGGGGCGACGGGCGATGCCTATCACCTCACCGGGCAGCCGGAGGATCACGCCGGGCTCCAGCGCGCGATGCGGCGGGCGCTGGAGGACGCGGGCCTCTCCCCGGCCGACGTGCAGTACGTGAACGCGCACGGGACCTCGACCCCATTGAACGATTCGAACGAGATCCGCGCGATCAAGGCGGTCTTCGGGCCCCATGCGACGGGCCTCAACGTGAGCTCCACCAAATCGAGCACCGGGCACATGCTCGGCGCAGCCGGCGCGGTGGAGGCGATCCTCTCGGCGCTCGCGATCCGCGAGGGCGTCATCCCGCCGACGATCAATCTCCACACGCCGGACCCGGAGTGCGACCTGGACTGCACGGCGAACACCCCCGTGCGGCGCGAGGTGCACGCCGTCCTCTCCAACTCCTCTGGCTTCGGCGGGCACAACGCCAGCATCGCGTTGCGCCGCCTGATCGGGTGAGGATGTGAGCGTGGCGCCCCCCGCGCCCTCGGTGCCCATGGATCAGCTCACCGATCCCGTGGTGCGCCGGGTCGCCGAGAAGATCGGGGCCGGCGAGCGGCTCACGCCGGCTGACGGCCTCGCGCTCTTCCGATCGCCGGATCTGACCGGGATCGGGCGACTCGCCGATGCGGTGAATCGCGCCAAGCACGGCGACGTCGTGACCTTCGCGGCGAACCAGCACATCAATCCCACCAACATCTGTACCCTGCGCACGACCTGCGTCTTCTGCGGCTATGCGCGGTTGCCCAAGGAGGCCGGGGCGTACCGCTACACCCTGGAGCAGGTGCTGCAGGAGGCCCGGACGGGGAACGGGGGGATGACGCGCGAGTTCCATATCGTCGGGGGGCTCGATATGAAGGCGGGGCTCGCCTACTACCAGGAGATCTTCCGCGCGTTGAAGGCCGAAATGCCGCACGTGCACATCAAGGCGCTCACCGCGGTCGAGATCGCCCACATCGCGCGGATCGAGAAGATGAGCTGGGCCGAGGTGTTGACCGCGCTCAAGGCGGCCGGGCTCGACACGCTGCCCGGCGGCGGCGCGGAGACCTTCAGCGCCGCGGTGCGCGAGGAGATCGCGGGCAAGAAGCTCGGCGCGGCCGATTACATCGGGGTGCACCGCACGGCGCATGGGCTCGGGATCCGCTCCAACTGCACGTTGCTCTACGGGCATGTGGAGACGTACGAGGACCGCATCGAGCATATGGCGATGCTCCGTACGCTCCAGGACGAGACCGGCGGCTTCCTCGCCTTCATCCCGCTGGCGTATCACCCGGACGACAACGTGCTCGGGGAGCGGCTGGGCCGGCGAGGGACCGCCACGTCCGGGGTGGAGGATCTCAAGATGCTCGCCATCGGGCGGCTCTTCCTCGACAACTTCGCGCACGTGAAGAGCCACTGGATCATGGTGACCCCCGCGCTCTCGCAGATCGGGCTGCACTATGGTGTGAATGACCTCGAAGGGACGGTCGTCCGTGAGAAGATCTACCACGCCGTCGGGGCGCAGACCACGCAGGCGATGTCACTCGACGAGATCCTCACGTTGATCCGCGGGGCGGGGAAGATCCCCGCGGAGCGGGACAGCTTCTATCGCATCATCCGGCGGTTCGACGAGCCGGCGGACCGGGCGGCCTGATGCGCGTCGGACGCATCCCCTACATCAACACGTACCCGGTCTATGGGGCGATCGACCGGGGCGTGGTCCCACTGGATGGGACGCTCGTCGATGGGGTGCCGACCGCCCTCAACCGACGGATGGCGGAGGGGTCGCTCGATGTCTCCGTGGTCTCCGCGGTGGAGTATGCGCGGGACGCGTCCCGCTATCTCCTGCTGCCGGACCTCGCGATCTCCTGCGACGGGCCCGTGCGGAGCGTCCTCCTCTTCTCGAGTGTGCCCGCCGAGCGGCTCACGGGCCAGCGCGTCCTGGTCAGCCGCAGTTCGATGACCTCGGTGCACCTGCTGGAACTGCTCTTCGCCCATGTCTGGAAGGCGGAACCGGTCTTCGTCCCGGGGGATGCCGAGGCGGAGGCGATCGCGCGCGATGGCGGGGATCCCTGCGCCGCGCGACTCGTGATCGGGGATGCGGCGCTGATGTTGCAGAGCCCGGGGCACCCGCTGGCCGAGGCGCATGGCCGAGCGTATCCGCAGGTGTACGACCTCGGCGCGGTCTGGCGCGAGTGGACGGGCCTGCCCTTCGTCTTCGCGGTCTGGGTGGCCCAGCGGACCGCCCCCGTGGAGCAGGCCTTGGCCATCCATGCCTCCCTAATCCGCTCACGCGAGTGGGGGATGGCGCATCTGGAAGACCTCTCGGTGCAGGCGGCCGGGGTCACGGGGGTGCCGGTCGCCGAATGTCGGCGGTACTTCGATGGGCTCGATTGGCGACTCACCCTCCGGGACCTCGAAGGGCTCACCGAGTTCTTCCGACGTCTCGCGCTCGCGGGGAAGGTCCCCAAGGGCCAGCTCGCCTTCCTGCCTGCCATGCGGCGGGCGGGGTAGTATTCGTCAGACGGATCCGTCCCTCTCTCGACCTGCGCATGTCCTACGCCTCCGACCTCCTCGACTACTACACCAAGGCCCCGCTCCTCGAGCTCGGCGCCCACGCCGATGCCGTGCGTCGTCGCCTCCATCCGGAGCCGGTCGTCACGTACATCGTGGACCGGAACATCAACTACACCAACGTCTGCGTCGCCGACTGCGGCTTCTGCGCCTTCTACCGTCGCCCGAAGGATGGCGAAGGGTGGACGCTCAGCTACGAGCAGATCGGTGCGAAGATCGACGAGGTGAAGGCGCTGGGCGGGGTGCAGATCCTGATCCAAGGGGGGCATAACCCGTACATCCCCTTCGAGTGGTATCTGGAGCTGCTCAAGTACATCAAGCGGAACCACCCGATCCATGTGCACGGCTTCTCGCCGAGCGAGGTGGATTTCTGGGCGACGCTCTACCGCATGGACGCGCGGACCGTGATCCAGGAGCTCGTGAAGGCGGGGCTCGACTCGATCCCCGGCGGGGGCGGGGAGATCCTCGTCCAGCGCGTGCGTGACAAGGTGGCCAAGAAGAAGGCGGGTGCCGACCGGTGGCTCGAGGTCATGGAGATCGCGCATGGCGAGGGGCTCAAGACCTCCTGCACGATGATGTACGGCATCGGCGAGACGATGGCGGAGCGCATCGAGCACCTGCTGCGGCTCAAAGCGGTGCAGGACCGCACCAAGGGCTTCACCGCCTTCATCTGCTGGCCGCTGCAGCCGGAGAACACGCCGGAGATGAGCCATATGCCGAAGACCGACGCGGTGGAGTACCTCCGCACGACGGCGTTCGCGCGCACCGTCCTCGACTCGATCCCGAACATCCAGGCCAGCTGGGTGACCATGGGGATGAAGGTCGGGCAGACCGCGCTGCATTACGGGTGCAACGACTTCGGCTCGCTCATGCTGGAGGAGAACGTCGTCTCCGCGGCGAATACCACGTACCGCACCACGACCGATGAGATGGAGCGCCTGATCCGCGAGGCGGGATTCACCCCGCGGCGTCGGTTCCAGGACTACTCGCTGATCCCCGTGACCCCCGAACCGGTGGCCGCCTGAGCGCCCCGATGACGGCCCCCATCCGCGTCGGGATCGGCTACGATTCGCACCGCTTCGTCGCGGGGCACGGCGTCCTGCTGGGTGGGGTGTTG
This sequence comes from uncultured Gemmatimonadota bacterium, assembly GCA_903906325.1. Lineage (GTDB taxonomy): Bacteria > Gemmatimonadota > Gemmatimonadetes > Gemmatimonadales > Gemmatimonadaceae > Pseudogemmatithrix. The sequence continues at coordinate 374 of CAIVJV010000358.1, read as the reverse complement.
ATCCCCGCGACGGTGCGGTGCACCGGCCACAGCGACGCCGATCCCGTCTGCCATGCGCTCACCGATGCGCTCCTTGGCGCGGCGGGACTGGGGGACATCGGGGAGATGTTTCCCGACACCGCCGCCGAGAACAAGGGCCGCGACAGCATCGAGATGCTCAAGCTGGCGGTGGCCCGGGTGCGCGCGGCGGGGTGGGCCCCCGTGCAGGCCGACCTCACGGTGATCGCCGAGACCCCCAAGGTCGGGGCGCATCGGCCGGCGATCCGGGAGCGCCTGGGGGAGACCCTCGGGGTCCCTGCCGCCGATGTGATGATCAAGGGGAAGACCAACGAGGGGATGGGGTTCATCGGCCGCGGCGAGGGGATCGCCTGCAT
>CAIVJV010000357.1 GCA_903906325.1 uncultured Gemmatimonadota bacterium | reverse complement strand
GTGCGGATGAACGCCGCCGCTCGGACCTCACGCATCGCGGCGTGTTGGAGTCGCGTCACCACCGCGGCGATCGGGAGCGCCAACGCGAGGACGGGGAGCACCAGATGATGCGCACGGTCGAGGAGACCGAGGACGCCGCTGGGGCCGAACTCGGTGTGCGTGCCGGCGACGGGGAACACCCCCCACGCGAGCGCCGGCCCCATCACCGCGAGGAGCGCCCACAAGTAGTCGGGGATCGAGAGGAGGAGCATCGCGCCATGGTCGATCCCGCGTGCGAGCGGACGCTCGGCATGCCACCCGCTCCACGCCCCGAGGCTCATGCCGGTCCCGAAGGCGAGCAGACCGGCCGCCGCGACGAGGAGGAGGGTCGCGGGGAGCGCCGCGGCGATGGCGGTGCGCACCGGTTCCCCGCGCGAGTGTGACCACCCGAGGTCCCCTCGGATGATCGCGGTGAGGTAGCGAGCGAACTGCTCGGGGATCGGGCGATCGTAGCCGAACCGGGCCAGTTGCTCGGCGCGCACCTCGGCGGGGACGCTCGCGTCGTCGAGGGCGCGGAAGAAGGGATCGCCCGGCGCGAGACGGATCAGGGTGAAGCAGGTCGCGACCACCACCAGGACGACGAGCGCGCCCTGCGCGAACCGACGGAGGAGTGCGCCGCCCATCCGCGGGTCAGGATGCGGGTGGATGGGCGTCGCGGGCGAGGCGCGGCGCCGCAGGGTCCAGGCGCCATTCGCCGAGCGTCCGCCACCAGGCATCGGAGCGCCAGGCGGGGAGACGGAACCGGCGATGCACACCGACCACCTGCACCGGTTCGTAGAGCCAGATCGCCGCCGCCTCCTCGATCACGCGACGGTACGCGGTGCCGATCTCGGTGCGGATGCGCGCCGGGTCGCGCGCGGTGAGGCCCGCCTCGAGTGAGGCGTCGACGACGGCATCGCGGAAGTTCCCGGCGTTGAGTCGACCATCCCCCGTCGGGGTGCGGCTGGCCCAGGTGGAGCGGAGCCCACGCACGCTCGGGGTGGTCCCGACGCCGTGGAAGACGAGATCGAACCGCCCCGCATCCCGTGCGGCTCCGAAGGCCTGGCCCTCGACCTGCTCGATCACGAGGTCCACGCCCACGCGTCGCAGCTGGGCCTGCACCAGCACCGAGGCGCGCACGCGGTTCGCGCTGGGGGCGGGCACGAGCGCGCGGAGACGGAGCGGCCGTCCTCCGCGCTGACGGATCCCCTCGCGATCGCGCGCCGACCATCCGAGGGAGTCGAGGAGGCGGTTCGCGGTGGCGGGGTCGAAGGCGGGCGGGGTGAGGGTGGTGTCGGCGGTGAACTGCGCGCGGACGAAGGGCCCGAGGAGGGGACGCGCGAGCGTATCGAAGAGCGCCCGCACGAGTCCCTCCCGATCGACGCCGTGCGAGAGCGCCCGTCGCATCGCGCGCTCGGCGAGGAGGGGATGCGCCCGCGTCGTGTCGGACGGGTCGCGGTAATTGAAGGCGACGAAGGCGTAATCCCACCCGGCCGCCTGGAGGAGCCGCACCTGCGGATGCGAGGGGGCCGCGGCCACCTCGGCGAGCGGGAGGTTCTCCCAGACATCGGCCTCATCGGCCCAGAGCCGCATGACCCCGGTGGCGGGATCGGGGGCGACGACGAGGGCGAGTCGGTCCGGGCCGGGGCGTCCGCGGTAGTGGTCGGGGACGGCGGCGAACTCGGTGCGCGCCTTCGGCTCGCGGGTGACGAGGCGATAGCGCCCGCTCCCCACGGGCCGCTGCGCGAAGGCGCTCGTCGCCAAGGCCCCCGCGGCGATCGTGTCGACGAGGTGCGCGGGGAGCGGCACCACCGCGGCGGCGGTGACGAAAGGCTCGGCGGTGCGCGCCGTGAAGTGCAGGACCACGGTGCGCGGGTCGCGGGTCGTCACCGAATCGAGGTCGCCGATCTCGCTGCGGATCGCGGAGCCGTTCGCGGGGTCCCTGATCACACGGAACCCGGCCACGACGTCGGCGGCGACCACGGGGCGCCCATCGTGCCACCGCGCCGCAGGGTCGAGGGTCATCGTCAGGGCGAGGGAGTCGGCATCCCAGGCCCACCGGGTGGCGAGGCGGGGCTCGAACCCCGCGTCGCCGAAGGGGTTCAGCGTGGGGCCGAGTTCCACCAAGGGGTCGAAGAGGAGTTCGGTCACCATCCGCCCGGTGACCGTGGTCCGCAGGGCCGGGATCAGGGTCTCGGCGTCCGCAGGGGTCGCGATGATCACCGTCCCACCGCCGGTCCCATCGGCGGCATCGCACGCGAGCACCAAGAGGAGCGAGAGGGCCGGGGTGAGGCGGGCGAGCCGAACCATGTGCGACTCCTGGTCGCGTGAGACGGGTGGCGTCAGCGTCGCCAGGTCCAGGTGGGATCGGCGACCACCTGTGAAAAATACGAGTAGGAGGGGTGGAGTGGGGCG
>CAIVJV010000356.1 GCA_903906325.1 uncultured Gemmatimonadota bacterium | reverse complement strand
TCGGCAACACCGCCTCGAGCAACACCGGATGGTACGGCATCGGGATGTCCTCCGGCGCGAGACGGCGCACCGGCGCGTCGAGATGCCAGAATGCCTCGTGGGCGACGACGCTCGCGACCTCGGCGCCGAAGCCCGCGGTCAGAGTATCCTCGTGCACGACGAGGCAGCGGCCGGTCTTCGTCACCGAGGCGAGCACGGCGGCGCGGTCCCACGGCGCGATCGTGCGCAGGTCGATCACCTCGACCGCTCCGTCGAAGCGTTCGGTGGCCTCCACACAGCGGTGGACCATCGCCCCCCAGGTCACCAGCGTGAGCGTGGTACCGGCGCGCACGAGACGGGCCTGTCCGAAGGGGAGCACGTAGTCATCGCCCGGATACGGTGAGGCGCCATCGCCGGTCATCAGCAGGGACCGGTGCTCGAAGAAGACGGTCGGGTTCGGACTGCGCATCGCCGCGCGGAGCAGCCCCACGGCATCGGCGGCGTTCGACGGGATCGCGACCTGCCACCCGTACGCATGCGCGAAGCGCACCTCATCGCTCAGACTATGCCAGGGATCGCCGACATCCTTGCCGAATCCGCCGGGCATCCGCACCACCATCGGCGCGGCGAAGCGGTTCGCCGTGCGCCAGCGCATCGTCCCGGTGTTGTTGAGTTGCTCCGTCGCGGGATCGGCGTACTTGCGGAATTGGATCTCCGCGACCGGCATCAGGCCGCTGATCGCGAGGCCGGAGGCTCGGCCGATGATCCCCTCCTCGGAGAGGCTCGTGTCGAAGACGCGCGCGCTGCCGAACTGTCGCTGGAGGCCCTCGGTGACGAGATGCACGCCCCCCTTCTTCCCGACATCCTCGCCGAAGACCACGAGCTTGGGGTTCACCGCCAGCTCGTGCCGCAGCGTGCGTCGGATCGCCTCGGCGAAGCGCAGCGTCTCGCCGCCGGCCGTGGCGGATGCGGAGCCGCCCAGGGCCTGCCGCTCGGATCGTGAGAGCCCGCCGAGTCCCGCCTCTGGCATCGCGCCACGATCATCGGCGTAGCGGTGGGTCCCGATGGTCGACGGATCGGGCATGGGGCGCGCTCGCGCCGCGGCCACGGCGCGTTCGATGTCGCCGGCCACCTCGGCCTCGAGGGCGGTCCACTCCGCGGTGGTGAGCACGGCGGGGACGAGGTAGTCGCGCAAGCGGGGCAGGGGGTCGCGCGCCTCGTCCGACGCGATCTCCGCGTCGGAGCGATAGCCCTTCTGGTTATCCGGCCCCGAATGGCTCGAGAGCCGCGGCACGGTGAGCCGCACCAGCGCCGGCCCCGCGCCGCGTCGCACGTGGGTCACGCACTCCTGCAGGAGCGTCGCCGTCTCGTGGGGATCGGTGCCATCGCCATTGCGGACGAAGAGATGGCTGAACGCCTCGAGGTTCCGGGCGATATCGCCCCCGGGCGTCTGCATCTCCCCCTTCACCGAGATCCCGAGGGCGTTGTCCTCGATGTAGAAGAGCATCGGCAGCTTCAGGGTGGTCGCCATGGTCAGGGCCGACCAGAAGCCGTTCGTCGCGACCGACCCGTCGCCGCCGAGGGCGACACCGATCGATCCCGCCCACCGCGGGTCCTTCAGCACGTCGCGGTGGTAGGTGATCGCCTGCGCCCAGCCGGCAGTCGGGGTGTACTGTGAGCCGACGTCCCCCGACATCGGGAGGACGACCGGTCCCGATCGATTCGGGAGATTGCAGACCACCCCGATGTCGCGCCCATCGGAGAACCCTCCCGCCCGTCCGAGTGGGGACCCGAGGGCATCATCGAAGGGCAGGCCGAGGGAGAGCAGGAGGGGACGGCTGCGATAATAGGCGCCGGCCGCGTCCCGTTCCCCCGTCAGGAGCGCCCCGAGGATGCATTGCGCCACGTCGTGCCCGCGTGCCGAGAACTGGTAGAGGACGAGGTGGTCCTTGGGGACAGTCGCGCGGTTGCGGTTCGTCGCCTCCTCCAGGTCGTCCATCGCCCGGGAGGCGAGCACGTGGTAGGCGATGCGACGCCAGTCGAGGCCGGGGAGGGGGCGCTTGGGCATGGGGGGAATCTGGCGGGTATCTTTGGGATATGGCGACCCCCCTGATCCTTCGTGAGATCCGAGACGGCGTCCTCTTCCTGACGCTCAACCGTCCCGACGTCCTCAACGCGTTCAATCGGGCGATGGCGGTCGAGTTGCACGTGGCCCTCGCTGACGCCGCGACGGAGCCGACGATCCGTGCGGTGCACCTCACCGGGGCCGGTCGCGGGTTCTGTGCGGGGCAAGACCTCCAGGAGGTGCTCCCCACGGGCGATGGTCCGATGCCCGACATCAGCGAGGTGGTGCGCGCCAGCTTCAACCCGATCATCCTCGCCATCCGGACGCTGGAGAAGCCGGTGATCTGCGCGGTGAATGGGATCGCCGCCGGGGCCGGGGCCAACCTCGCCTTCGCCTGTGACCTGACCATCGCAGCGGACCAGGCGAGCTTCGTCGAGAGCTTCGCCAAGCTCGGACTCATCCCGGACACGAGCGGGACCTTCTTCGTGCCGCGGCTCGTCGGGCCGCAGCGGGCGACGGGGATGTTCTTCCTCGCGGAGAAGATCCCGGCGGCCCGCGCGAAGGATTGGGGCCTCATTTGGGACGCCGTGCCGGCGGCGCAACTCCCAGAAGTGTCCGAGCATCTCGCGCGGACGCTCGCGCAGCAGGCGACGCGCGGCTTCGGGCTCACCAAGCGGGCGATGAACGCCTCGGCCGCGAATGGTCTTGAGGCACAGCTCGAGCTCGAGGCCCAGCTGATGCAGGAGGCGGGACGCACCGCCGATTACGAGGAGGGGGTCCGAGCCTTCCTCGAGAAGCGCACCCCCCGCTACCAGGGGCGCTGAGCGATGCGACTCGACGGATCGACGAGCGTCGGCGTGGTGGGGGCCGGGGCGATGGGCGCCGGGATCGCGCAGGTCGCGGCCCTGCGTGGACACCGGGTGGTGTTGACGGATGCCTCGTCCGAGGCGATCGAGCGGGCGCGGACGGGGCATGGGCGCGCCATGGACCGCGAGGTGGAGAAGGGCCGCCGCACGCGAGCCGAGGCCGACGCCGTCCTGGCCCGGCTGACCTACCTCCCCGACGTGACGGCTGAGGCGTTGCGGGGCTTCGCCGACTGCGGCCTCGTGATCGAGGCGATCGTCGAGTCCCTGCCGGTGAAGCGCGAGCTCTTCCGCACGCTCGATGGGGTCGTCGATCCCGCGGCGGTCCTCGCGACGAACACCTCCTCGCTCGCCGTCGCCGCGCTGGCGGGGGGCACGCGTCACCCCTCGCGGGTCATTGGCATCCACTTCTTCAATCCGGCCCCGGTGATGCCGCTGGTGGAGATCATCCCCGCGATCGTGACCGATCCGGCGGTCACCACCACCACGCGGGCGCTCGTGGACGGATGGGGGAAGACGACCGTCCTCGCGGCGGATACGCCAGGGTTCATCGTGAATCGCGTGGCGCGGCCCTTCTACGGTGAGGCGCTGCGGATCCTCGAGGAGGGGATCGCCGATATCGCGACGATCGATTGGGCGATGCGGACGCTCGGGGGCTTCAAGATGGGGCCCTTCGAGTTGATGGACTTCATCGGCAACGACGTGAACTTCGCGGTCACCGCCTCGGTCTTCGAGGCGATGTTCTTCGATCCACGCTACAAGCCCGCTCTCACGCAGCGGCGCTTGGTCGAGGCCGGGTGGCTCGGGCGGAAGTCAGGGCGCGGGTATTACGACTACCGCGAGGGGGCGGTGCCGCCGACGCCGCTCGCCGATCCGGCGCTCGGTCAGCAGATCGTCGATCGGGTCCTCGCGATGCTGGTGAATGAGGCGGCGGAAGCCGTGCACCTCCGCATCGCGACGCCGGCGGATCTCGAGCGCGCGATGACCACGGGGGTCAACTACCCGACAGGGCTTCTCGCCTGGGGTGATGCGATCGGGGCGGCGGTGATCCTCGCGCGGCTCGAGGCGCTGCAGTCGGAGTATGGCGAGGATCGCTATCGGCCAAGCCCCTATCTGCGGCGCGTGGTGCGGACGGGCGGGACCCTCCTCGGTGGGGTGGCCTGATGGCGGGCGCGCACCCTGTGCCCGAGCGGACACCGGAGGAGCAGCGCGCCGTCGACGCGCAGGCGCGATCCGTCGTGGAGCGGATGATGACCCGCGATGCCTTCTCCCGCTGGCTCGGGGTCGAGCTCGTGGAGATCGCAGCGAAGCGCTGCGTGCTCCGCATGACCGTGCGGCCGGAGATGGTGAATGGCTTCGGTACCGCGCACGGGGGGATCGTCTTCGCCTTCGCGGATAGCGCCCTCGCCTTCTGCACCAATTCCGACGGCGAGATCAGCGTCGCGCTCGATTGCACGGTGAGCTATCCGACGGCGGTCCGTCCGGGAGATGTGCTCACCGCGACGGGGGTGCAGGAGTCGACCACCAATAAGATCGGCTTCGCACGGGTCACGGTGGTGAATCAGGAGGACGCCGTGGTCGGGCATTTCCGCGGGACGGTCTATCGCACGCGCAAACCCCTCCCGCTCTGACGGCGGGACGGCCCACATCTCACTCCGCTCATGAATCACGCCTTCCTCGTCGATGGTATCCGCACCCCGATCGGGAACCTCGGGGGCTCACTCAAGGGGGTGCGCGCCGATGATCTCGCGGCGCATGCGATCCGGGCGCTCCTCGCGCGTCACCCCTCGGTCGATCCAGCCGCGATCGCCGATGTGATCCTCGGCTGCGCCAATCAGGCGGGGGAGGACAATCGAAACGTGGCGCGGATGGCGCTCCTCCTCGCGGGGCTCCCCGTCACCGTGCCGGGGGAGACGGTGAATCGACTCTGCGCTTCTGGACTCAGCGCGGTGGCCAACGCCGCGCGGGCGATCAAGAGCAAGGAGGGCGATCTCTACGTCGCGGGCGGTGTGGAGAGCATGACGCGTGCCCCCTATGTGCTCTCCAAGAGCGAGACTCCCTTCGGGCGCGACATGCAGCTCTTCGACACCAGCCTCGGCTGGCGCTTCGTGAATCCCGCGATGAAGGCCGCGCACGGCACCGACTCGATGGGGGAGACGGCTGAGCACGTCGCCGAACGGTACGGCGTGACCCGTGCCGATCAGGATGCCTTCGCGCTCCGGTCGCAGCAGAAGGCCGCGACGGCGCGCGCGAATGGGCGGCTCGCCGAAGAGATCGTCCCGGTCGAGATCCCGCAGAAGAAGGGCGCGGCGGTACGCGTGGAGCAGGACGAGTTCCTCCGTCCCGACACCACCCTCGAGACGTTGGCGAAGCTGACGCCCGCCTTCCGGCATGATGGACAGGGATCGGTGACGGCGGGGAACAGCTCGGGGCTCAACGATGGCGCGGCGGCATTGCTGTTGGCGTCCGAGCGTGGCCTGCGCGTACATGGGCTGACACCGATCGCGCAGGTGGTCGCGGCCACGGCGGCGGGGGTGGAGCCCCGCGTGATGGGGATCGGTCCGGTGCCGGCGACGCGCCGGGCGCTCGAGCTCGCCGGGCTGACGCTCGACCAGATGGATGTGATCGAGCTCAACGAGGCGTTCGCCGCGCAGGGGCTCGCCTCCCTCCGTGAGCTCGGGCTCGGCGACGAGGACCCGCGCGTGAATCCCAATGGCGGAGCGATCGCGCTCGGCCACCCGCTGGGGATGAGTGGGGCCCGCCTCGCGCTCACGGCGGCCCGTGAGTTGCAGCATCGCGGCGGGCGCTACGCCCTCTGCACGATGTGCATCGGGGTCGGGCAGGGATACGCCCTCATCCTGGAGCGGGTGTGAGCTGCTACGCCTTCGATGGGTTCATCCCCGTGGTGCACGAGAGTGCCTTCGTACATCCGAAGGCCGCGGTCACCGGGAATGTGATCATCGGGAAGGATGTCTACATCGGGCCCGGCGCGGCGATCCGCGGCGACTGGGGGGGGATCATCATCGGGGATGGGTGCAACGTGCAGGAGAACTGCACGGTGCACATGTTCCCCGGCGTGACCGTGGTGCTGGAGCCCGGAGCGCACATCGGGCATGGGGCCGTGGTGCACGGGGCCCAGATCGGGGCGAACGCACTGATCGGGATGAACGCCGTCGTCATGGACCGCGCGACGGTCGGGGCGGGGAGCATCGTCGGGGCACTCTGCTTCGTCCCGGCGGAGATGCGGATCCCCGAGCGGAGCGTCGTCGTCGGGAACCCCGCGAAGATCGTGAAGGAGGTGAGTGACGAGATGCTCGCCTGGAAGACCGAAGGCACTGCCCTCTACCAGCGCCTTCCCGCGGCGATGCAAGGCGGGTGGCGTGAGGTCGAGCCCCTCCGTGCGGTGCCGGCCGATCGGCCCGAACAGGCCGCCATCCTGAAGACGTGGAAGGAGACACACTCGCGATGATCAGCCGTCTGCAGAACTACGCGCTCGGGGAGTGGGTCGCCGGGACCGGGGGGGCGGCCACCCTGTATCACGCCGTCACCGGGGAGGCGATCGCCGAGGCCTCGAGCGGT
>CAIVJV010000355.1 GCA_903906325.1 uncultured Gemmatimonadota bacterium | reverse complement strand
ATCTCGCGGCGATCCTCCGCGCCGGCGGGTTGGTCGCCTTCCCCACGGAGACGGTCTACGGCCTCGGCGCACACGCACTCGACACCGCGGCGGTGCGGCGGATCTTCGCGGCGAAGGGACGTCCTGCCTTCAACCCGTTGATCGTGCACGTGCTGGATATCGACGCGGCCCGCGCCCTCGTGACCACATGGTCGCCGGTCGCACAGGCGCTCGCGGAACGCTTCTGGCCCGGCCCCCTCACGATCGTCCTGCCACGCCGGGCGATCGTCCCCGACGTGATCACCGGTGGCGGTCCCGCCGTCGCGATCCGGTCCCCCGCGCATCCCGTCGCGCGCGCCCTGCTCGAGGCCACGGGACTCCCGATCGCCGCCCCGAGCGCGAATCGCTTCACCGAGCTCTCCCCCGTGACCGCCGATCAGGTGGAGCGCTCCCTCGGCGACCGCGTCGACTGCATCCTCGACGGGGGACGCACCGCCGTCGGGATCGAGAGCACCGTCGTCGATTGCTCCGGGCCGGTCCCCGCGCTCCTCCGACCGGGGACGATCACGCAGGCCGAGATCGAGCAGGTCACCGGTCCGCTCATGCATCCGGCGCCGCGAGCGGAGGAGGGGGCACCCCTTCCGTCACCAGGGATGATCGCGCGGCACTACGCGCCGCGCGCGCCGGTGACCCTCGTCGAGACCGCAGCGATCGACGCGGCGCTACGGGAAGCGATCGATTCGGCGCCGCCCACGGACCACGGCGCACGCATCGGGCTCGTCACCTGGAGCGCCGCCCATCGCGAGCGGGCTGACGCACCCCAGGTGCTGCATCTCGCACTGGCGTCCGATGCGATCGGCTACGCCGCCGAGCTCTACCACGCGCTCCACACCTGCGACGACGCGGGATGTGCACACATCTTCGTGGAGCACCCCCCAGACGATCCCTCCTGGGCGGGGGTGCGGGATCGTCTCGCCCGCGCCGCGCATCCCCTTGCCTCCCCCTCCTGAACCAGCGATATCACGCCATGCTCCCCATCGACCTCTCCGGCAAGCGCGCCCTCGTCGCGGGTGTCGCCGACGACAACGGCTTCGGCTGGGCCATCGCCAAGCATCTGATCCAGGCGGGAGCGACCGTCTGCGTGGCCACCTGGCCCCCGGCGCTCAACATCTTCCTGAACCTGCTGGAGCGCGGGAAGCTCGATGCGTCGCGGCGGCTCGCGGATGGATCACTCCTCAGCTTCGAGAAGATCTATCCCCTCGACGCGGTCTTTGATGCCCTGGAGGATGCGCCGGCCGAGCTGCGCGAGAACAAGCGCTACAAGGACGTCGGGGACTTCTCGATCACCGGGCTCGCCGATCGCGTGCGGAGCGACTTCGGCGAGGGCTCGGTCGATATCCTCGTCCACTCGCTCGCGAATGGTCCCGAGGTCAAGAAGGCGCTGATCGACACCTCGCGCGCAGGGTATCTCGCCGCGGTGAGTGCGAGTGCCTACTCGCTCGTGTCGATGGTCCGGGCCTTCGGGCCCCTCATGCGGCGCGGCGGCGCCGTCGCCTCCCTCACCTACATGGCGAGTGAGCGCGCGATCCCCGGCTATGGCGGCGGGATGTCCTCCGCCAAGGCCGCCCTCGAGAGCGATACGCGCGTCCTCGCCTTCGAGGCCGGGCGTCGGTACGGGATCCGTGTGAACACCGTCTCCGCCGGTCCCTACGCCTCCCGCGCGGCGAGCGCCATCGGGATCATCGACGACATGGTGACCTACTGCGAGGGGAACGCCCCGCTCACCGAGCGCCTCGAGGCCACCGAGGTCGGGGCGGCGACCGCCTTCCTCTGCTCACCGCTCGCGAGCGGGATCACCGGCGCGACGATCTACGTCGACAAGGGGATCCATGCGATGGGGATGGCGGTGGACGGCGGGACCGTCCCCGCCCGGAGCTGAATCAGGGACGCTCGTACATCTGCACGGCGTACGCCCCACCGTCCGACTCACGGACACCGATCGGGCGATACCCGAGCCGTTCATGGAACCGCTGGGACCCGGGATTCGGGGGGCGGAGGTTCACCTCGAGGGTGATCCGCGGCCACCGTCCGTGCACCGCCGCATGGAGATCATCGTAGAGCGCCGTCCCGACCCCGCGATTCTGTGCCCGCGGTGCGACGACGACGCGGTCCATATATAAGAAGTCAGGGAACCGCGCCGTGAACCAGGCGTAGTTCTGACTCCAATACGGCAACCCCGACGGCACACAGAGGAGGAACCCCGCGATCCCCTCCGCATCCTCCGCCACGCGGTAGTGCAACGTGTGCGCCACGAGCCAGGCCCACTGCGCCGGATCGAGCGCATTCACATTCGGGGTCGCCGCATTGTTCATCGCGAGCACCGTCGCATGGTCGGCGTCCGTCGCGTCACGCACGAGAAGGGGGGCGCGATCCGCGCCCCCCGTTCCCTGCGGCACGTCACCAGCACTCACTGCGGCACCACCTCGCCCGTGAGATCGTCATCCATCACCGGCGCGGGCCGCGTCGCCGGCTTCTCCTCCGCCTTCGGGACGATCGGCGCGAGCCCGAGCTTCTGCAGCTCATCGTTGAAGCGCTTGAGATCCGAATCAAAGACCTTCTTGAGCTGCGTGAGCTGCACCCCGAGCGCCGTCGAGAGCTCGGCGAAGACCTGCTGCGACTGCGCGGTGGGACCATACGGGCCCGAGGCCACCACCCCATTCAACGCCGCGATCCGGTTGTTGAGACGCACCGGGAAGTTGAGCGGATCCTGCCCGCTCTGATTCTTCACCTGATACACCTCCCGCTCGATCCGTGACATCGCGGAGTCCAAGGCGGTCGCCATGGTCCGCAACTGCGGCGCCGAGGTGAGCCGATCCTCCGCCTCCGCGCGCACCCACCGCACCTGCTTCACGGCGTCGTTCGCCTCGGTGGTCTTGTCGCGGATCTTCATCAGGAACTGGAACTGCGCGAGGAGCTCGGCCTCGGTCGCGGTGGTCCGCGGATCATTGAGCAGCTTGAACGTCGCGACCTGCGGCGCGGCGGTCCCCACCGTCATCCGCACGGTGTAGGTCCCCGCCGGCGCGATCGGGCCACGCACCGACCCCGCCCACATGATCATCCCGCGGAAGCTGCTCGCATCGGGATACCGCATGTCCCAGGCGAAGCTGTTCATCCCCGCGGCGTTCGCAGGACGCTGGGCCGCCCCGCCCCCGAAGCGACCACCGGCCGGCGCGTTCTGCGCCGCCGCCCGCTCCGCCGCCAACGCCGCCGAGTCCGCCGACTCGTAGGTCTTGATGACCCGGCCATCGGGCGCGAGGAACTCGAACTTCACCGGCTGCCCCGCCGTCGCGAGGTGATAGCGCACGATCACCCCCGTCGGCGGATTCTGGCCCGGGTTGGTCCCCGCAGCACCCGGCCCCCGCATCCCGCCGCCACCGAAACCGCCCCCCCACTCGATCCGATATGCATCACGCGGCGCGAAGAGGTGCGCCGGCTTCGCGAACACCGCCGGCATCGACTGCCGGAGCGCGGAGAGATCGTCGAGGACCCAGAAGGAACGCCCATGCGTCCCCGCGATCAGATCCCCCTCCTTCACCACGAGGTCGTGCACCGGCACCGGCGGGAGATTCCCCTGGAGCCGCTGCCACCGCGCCCCATCGTCGAACGAGACGAACACCCCACGCTCCGTCCCCGCATAGAGCAGGCCGCGCCGCGTAGGATCCTCACGGATCACGCGCGTGAACTCATCGCTCGGGATGCCGGTGACGATCTTGGTCCACGTCGCCCCGAAATCGGTCGTCTTGTACAAGAGCGGCTGGAAGTCGTCGAGCTGGAAGCGGTTCGCCGCGAGATACGCGGTCCCGTCGGCGAAGTGCGACGCCTCGATGATCGAGATGCGGGTGAAGTCCCCGATCCCCTTCGGCGTCACGTTCTTCCAATTCTTCCCGCCGTCGCGCGAGAGCTGCACATACCCGTCATCGGTCCCCACCCAGAGGACGGTCTTGCTCTGATGCGACTCGGCGAGCGTGAAGATCGTCCCGTAGGTCTCGACCCCGGTCTGGTCCTTGGTGATCGGGCCACCGGAGGGGCCGAGCGTCGTGGGGTCGTTGCGCGCGAGCGGCGGGGAGATGATGTCGAACGACTGCCCCTCGTTCGTCGAGCGGAAGAGGCTTGAGCCGCCAGCATAGAGGACCGTGTTATCGTGCATCGAGATCACGATCGGGAAGGTCCATTGGAACTTGTACTTGATGTCCTCCGACGACCATCCCATCGGATTGTCGGGCCAGGCGTTGATGTTCCGCTCGAGCCCGGTGCGCATGTCCTTGCGCGTGAGATAGCCGGAGTAGCTCCCGGCGTAGACGATGTCCGGGTGCTTGGGGTCAGCGGTCACATAGCCCGACTCCCCACCGCCAGCGTCATCCCAATCCCCGATGCTGATGCCCCCGGCCTGACGGCTCGGCCCGCAGAGCGTCGAATTGTCCTGCTGCGCGCCGCAGACCTTGTACGGGAAGTGGTTCGTGGTGGAGACGTGATAGAACTGCGCCGTGGCGAAGTCCTGCTCGCTCCAGGTCTGTCCGCCGTTGAACGAGACGTTCGCGCCACCGTCATTGGCCTGCACCATCCGCATCGGATCGTTCGGCGCGATCCAGAGATCATGGTTGTCCCCGTGCGGGACGCTGATCTGCTGCCGCCAGCTCTTGCCGCCATCCGTCGAGCGGAAGAACGAGACGTTGAGCCCATACACCACGTTCGTGTCCTTCGGATCGGCGACGAGACGCGAGTAGTACCAGGCCCGCTGCCGGAGGTTGCGATCGCCATTCAGATACTGCCAGGTCGCACCGGCGTCATCGGAACGATACGTGCCGCCCGAATCGGCTTCGATCTGCGCCCAGATCCGCTTCGGGTTCGCCGGCGAGATCGCGAGCCCGATCTTCCCCAAGAGACCCTTCGGGAGCCCCGGGTTGCCGCTGATCTCGCGCCAGGTGGTCCCGCCATCGGTCGACTTCATGATCCCGCTCCCGGGGCCACCGGAGTTGAGCATCCAGGGGCGACGATACGCGTGCCAGAAGGTCGCGTAGAGCGTGTTCGGGTCGCTCGGGTCGAGGATCAGGTCCCAGACGCCGGTCGAGTCGTTGCGATAGAGGACCTTCGCCCACGTCTTCCCACCATCGGTCGTCTTGAAGACCCCACGCTCGGGGTTGTTCCCGAAGGCATGCCCGAGTGCGGCGACATACACGATGTCGGCGTTCGTGGGGTGCACGCGCACTCGGCCGATATGGCGCGTCTCCTTGAGCCCCATCAGCGTCCAGGTGCGGCCGCCATCGGTCGTCTTCCAGAGGCCGTCGCCATGCGAGGTGTTCCCGCGGATGTCGGTCTCGCCCCCTCCGACGTACACGATGTCCGGGTTCGACTCCGCCACCCCGATCGCCCCGATCGTCCCCCCGAAATACCGATCGGTCATCGGCTGCCAGGTGACGCCGCCATCGACGGTCTTCCAGACCCCGCCGCCGGTGGTCCCCATCCAATACTCGTTCGTGCGGCT
>CAIVJV010000354.1 GCA_903906325.1 uncultured Gemmatimonadota bacterium | reverse complement strand
TCGCTCGCCGCCCTGATGGAGGGGACGGTGGGGGTGACGAGTCAGCGCGGCGTCGGGTCGACCTTCTGGTGCACGGTGCGGCTCGTCGCCGCGGAGGCGGGCGCCGTGGTGGCACCGGTGCCGCCGCTCGCCGAGGCGCCAAGCCTCCTCCCAGGGCGCGCGGGGGCTCGTATCCTCGTCGTCGACGACAACGCGGTGAATCGCGAGATCGCCGCGGAACTCGTGCGGCAGATGGGCCTCGAGGTGACGGCGCTGGGGGATGGGCCGGCGGCGCTCGCGGCGTTGGCGCGTGAGCGGTTCGACCTCCTGTTACTCGACCTCACCATGCCAGGGATGGATGGGTATGCGGTGGCCCGCGCCGTGCGCGCGATGCCAGCGTACGCCGCGCTCCCGATCATCGCGGTGACGGCGAATGCGCGGGCGGAGGATCGGGAGCGCGTGCTCGCCGCGGGGATGGAGGCCCATCTCGGGAAGCCGTTCGAGCCGGCGGAGCTCTGGGCGCTGATCGATCGGTGGCTCCCCGAGCGCCGTCCCCTCCCTGAGATCCGTGGGTTGCGGTACGAGACCGGGGTGGCCCTCGTCGCGGGGAACCACGCGCTCTACCGCACGCTGCTCCGCGATGTCGCGCGGGAGCATCGGCGCGATGCGGAGACCATCCGGGAGGCCCTCGAGGGGAACGATCATGCGCGGGCGCAGCGGATGGTCCACACGCTCAAGGGGGTGCTGGGGGCGATCGGTGCCACCGAGGCGCATCGGGCGGCGGCCGCCCTCGACGAGGTGCTCCGCCAGATGGCCGATCCGGCGGCGCTCGCCCCGCTCGTGGAGGGGCTTCGGCAGACGATGGATCCCCTCCTCGCCGATCTCGAAGCCGCCTTCGGCGAGGCGACGCCGTCCCGGGGCTGAGGGCCTCGGCGGCTCCGGTGTTATCTATCGGCATGCTCTCGACCTTCGCCCTGGCGCTCGCCCTGACCCTCCCCGCCGACTCCATCCGGTTCCCGACCGTCACCTTCGACAATCTCGAGGGGCGGTCGCTCACACTGCCGGCTGACTTCAATGGGGAGCGCAATGTGGTCTTCGTCGCCTTCCTGATGGAGCAGCAACGCGACGTCGATACTTGGGCGCCCTGGCTCAGACAGACCCTGCCCAAGTATCCGGGATCGGACTTCTATGAGATCCCCACCATCCAGCGGATGGTCGCACCGATGCGCTGGGTGATCAATCGGGGGATGCGGGGCGGGATCCCCGACCGCGCGGTGCGGGAGCGCACCGTCACGCTGTATATCGACAAGGCGCCGTTCAAGCAGGCGCTCGGGATCACGACGGAGTCGGTGATCCAGGTGTTGTTGGTCGATCGCGCGGGGCGGGTGCTCTGGCGGACCACGGGGCCGTACACCGCGGGCAAGGCGGCTCAGCTCGAGCAGGCGCTCGCGGGGCGGTGAGTTCGCACGTGACCGGCGCGTGAGCGTCGGTGCGCCTCAGTCAGCGCAGTAGCAGCCCCACCCGGAACGTCCGTCCCATCTGCGGGAGCCCACACTGATCGTAGGTCAGGCGATCCAGCAGATTGTCGATCCCGACGCTCAACCGAAGCGCGGACCAGATCCCGCGCGTCCCGAGTGCGACGTCGCGATCGACCAACGCATCGACCCGCGTCGCCGCCCCGATCCGCTCACGCGTGCCCCGTTCAGGGTTGAGGCAGGACTGCGCACCCACCGTCGTCGCGGCGGTGGTGAGCCGTGTGCGCGCCGCGAGCGGGACGATCGCCGTCACGGACCCCCGCACATGCGGCATGTACTCCGGGGCGAGGGGCGTGCCGCTCGCCTGATCGATCAACTGCGGGTCCTGCACCGTGAGATCGGCGAGGAAGGTGCGATCCGCCCCGCGCCAGGCCCCGAAGAGCTCGAGCCCCTGCGTGCGCTGCGCATTGGCATTCACGCGGATGAACGTGCGATCGGGGCGCGTGACCCGCACCACCGCATCATCGAGCTGCTGCCGGAAGAGCGTGGCCTGGATCTCGCCCGCCCCACGCTGCCAGAGCGCGCTGACCTCGCTCGAGACGAGTCGCTCCGGGCGAAGATCGGGGTTTGGGACGAAGCGCTGGAGGCTCCCCGAGTAGAGTTCGCGCAGGGCTGGGAAGCGCGCCCGCCGCGTCACCGCCGCATTGAGTTGGATCCCCGGCCTGAGCAGCGTCTTGCTGACCCCGAGCCGGCCCCCCCACTCGCGCTGCGCGCCGAGGGCGGGGCGGCCCCCGGTGAGCGGGGTCTCGGCCTGATCGCGGCTCCCGGCGAGCGACAGGCGGACCAGATGGGGGAGCGCCCAATCGCTCTCGAGCGCGAGACTCGAGAGCCGCTGCCGATAGGCGACCGGCGGAGCGGTGCCGAGCGTCTCGTCGTAGTCGATGGTCGCGGTGCTGACGCCGAGTCCGATCTCGCCACGCGACCCGACCGAGTGCTCGAGGATCAGGCGCGTGGTCGTCGTGGCATCATCGCCGCGCTCGGTGGTCCCGATGGTGCGATAGCCGCTGTCGGCATATTGGTCGATGCGTTGCGTCCCGTGCGTACGCCCGAGCCGGAGATCGACGCTCCCCGATCCGAACGGCGTCCCGCGCCAGCCACTGGAGGCCGAGAGGATCGCGACATCCCGATCGACCTGTGGGATGCGCCAATAGCGCGGCGCCTGGAGGTGATCCTCGGCCATGATCCCGCGTGCCCCGCGCGCGCCGGTGAGGGTGACCCCGAGGGCGGCGCCCTGCGCGGTCGTGTAGCGCACGCCGCCCACATAGTCGCGCTGTGTGAGATCGGTGTTGTCGCGCCGGCCGTTCGTGACCCGGCGCGTGAGCGCGTCGGGGGCGATGAGATCGGGGCGATGCCGCACCCCACCACCGCCGAGCATGGCGAGGGTCCCCGACCCGATCGCCATCGGGGCCCCGATGGACCCGGAGAAGCCGAGCGCCCCGGTCTGGTCGGTACCGAGGGAGAGGACGCGGCGCGGGGCGATGAGCCCCTCCGTGAGCCCGACCTCGATCGTCGCGCTGCTGATGTTCGGGCCGAGCATGAGGGAGGAGAGCGTCCGTCCCACACGGATCCCGGTCGCCGCACTGAGGGGGATCACCGACGCATCGGTGCGTGAATCCCACCCGAGGGTGAGCGGCACCCCCTCGAGGAGCACGGCGGGCTGGCGCGAGTCGCTGGCGCGGAGCGAGAGCTCGGTCTCCCCGCGCGAGTTGGTGCGGACGCCCACGAAGGGGACGGTCCGGAGCACCGCGTCGAGGTTCGCGGCCGGGGCGGTGCGGACCGAGTCGACCGAGACCTCGACGATCGCGGAGCCCCCGACGGCGCGGGCCCGCTGCCGCTCGCGCACCACCACGGGATGCAAGGGCTTGGCGCTGCTGTCGGCGCGCGGCACGGCCTGCTGCGCGCCGCCGAGGATCGGGATGAGCGCGGCGAGGAGGGCGGGGCGAAAGAGGATCGGTCGGACGGCGCGCATCACATCAGATACGGGGTCGGCACGCCGAGCGCTGAACGCGGCCCCGCCTCCTCAATGCGCGCGGAGGAAGTCGACGAGTCGCGCATGGACCGGCGCCGACCGCTCGAGCATCGGGAGGTGCGCGGCCGAATCGACGGGGAAGAACTCGACGGCGGGGATCGCCGCTTGCACCACCTGGCTCCCCGCGAACGGGGTCACCGCGTCCTCGCGCCCCCAGATGAGGAGCACCGGAAGCCCCGTGGCGCCGACTGCGCGATAGAGCGCGGGCAGGTCGGTCTGCGCGAGCTGCTGCCGCGTGCGGAGGATCGCACGCCCGAACCCCTCGTACCGCATCTGCGGGCGATAGCGCTCTGCCCAATCGGGATGGTCCTCAGGGCGGAGGAAGTCGGTCGCTTGGCCCTCGGCCATCGTCGGGACGACAGTCATCTGCCAGAGCCAGGGCCCGATCACTGGGAGGGCGTACCGGGTCGGGAAGGGACGCGAGGCGAAGACGGGATCGATCAGCGTGAGGGAGCGCACGCGGCGCGGATACGACCGCGCGAAGTGGCCCGTGACGACGCCGCCGTACGAGACGCCGATGATATCGACGGGGCCGGGAAGGCCGAGCGAATCGAGGAGGCCCTTGAGTTGGCGATCGGTGAGGTCCCCGTCGTAGGGGACGTCGGGACGATCCGACCACCCGCGACCATACAGGTCGAGCCGGATCGTGCGGAACCCCGCCACGGTGAGCGCGGTGACGGTCGAATCCCAGATGTGCAGGGGCACCGACATCCCGTGCACGAGCAGGACGGGGCGACCGGTGTCGGGGCCGGCGATCTCATAGTGCGTGGCGCCGTCGGGGAGATAGACGAACTCCCCCGGGGCCAGCCGACGAGCCGCCCCGGTGAGGGCCTTCTCCTCCGGGTCGCGCCAGGTCGTGACGAGGGTGAGTGTCCCCCCGAGGATGAGGAGGCCCAAGAGGAACCGCTGCAGGTATCGGCCGACCGGCATCGCTCAGCCCCCCGACCCGATCTGCCGTGTGTACTTGATCGTGAGCGACCGCGCGAGCGGCTCGCGCCACCGCGTGAAGCTGTCGGCCGCCTCCCCGTCATTGAGCACGATGAAGAGCCCCGTCCCCGCGGTGTTGAGCCAGGCGAAGCGCAGATTGGCGGTGAATGCCTCCGCCTGGTTGTTGTACTGCGTCAACGTCTGGACGAAGACGCGCGGCGTGAAGAAGTAGGCGAGCTTCACCCCGACGAGCTGCCGGATGAAGTCGCCCTGCTCGAGATGCACATCCTGATAGTCGACGACGAGCGAGGAGGAGAAGACCGCCCCCACGCGTCCCGTCACCGACACATTCGCGCCGGAGCGCGTCCCCGTGTAGAACTCGCCGGCCTCGAGACGGGCCAAGAACGAGAGGGGCGCGCTCGGGTCGCTCCCCCAATCGATCCCGGGGACGGTGAAGCGATACTGGCCCGGCGGCAGCACGATCCCACGCGCGATCTCGAAGGGACGCTGCAACCCCTCCGTATAGATGTTCACGTCAGGACCGAAGCGGCCCCCGCTGTTGAACTCGACCTCGGTGAGGTCGAGATGCATCCAGGAGGACTGCAGGTAGCCGTCGGTCCCCACCCAGCGCCGCAGGCTCACATGGGGGTTCCACTGCCGGACCTCCTTCCACCGAGGGCTGCGCACGAGGCGCATCAGCATCAGCTCGTCGAAGCGATACCCCGCGGGCCGACTCATGAACCCGACCTCGGGATTGAACGCCTCCCCCACGCCCAGCACGCGGACCGAGTGATTCCAATCCCGCGTCTGATAGGCGAGGCGGCCACTCCATGCCATCGCATCCCCGCGCCGCCCCGGCGTCTCCGAATGCCCCACCCAGGCGTCCGCCGTCCAATCCTGCCCGATCCCGAGCCGTCCGTCGGCACCGATCACCCGGTTGAAGTCGCGGGCATCGCCGGTGGCGGTGCGCTGCACCGCGATCACCCCCACGCGTGAGCGCGCGGAGAGCTCCTTGAGGGCGCGCGCGACGGTATACGAGTTCCCGACCACGCCCGGCGCCTCATCGGTCACCATCTGGAGGGCCCCGACGGTGAGCCCCCCCACACGCCCGGTGAGCCGCGCCCCGCCGAGGATCGGCTGCGGCTGCCCCGTCGCCGCGTCGATCCCGATGCGGCGGGTGAAGAAGAGGTCGACGGCCTGCGGGGTGCCCGCGGCGAAGACCCCCGCGTTCTCGAGGAAGAAGGGGCGCTTCTCGGGGAAGAAGATCGGGAAGCGGGTGAGATTCGTCCGCTGCTCGTCGACCTCCACCTGCGCGAAGTCGGTGTTGTAGGTGAGGTCGAGCGTGAGACTCGGCGTCACCCCGTACTTGGCGTCGATCCCCCAGGCCCCGGTCGTCGCGAAGGCCGATTGGGTGGCATAGGTGCGCGACGAGCTGCCGAGGGAGTAGGGGGTCACGGTGCCTATCCGCTGCGCGGGGACGGCGAGCGCGGTGAGGGTGCCCGCCTGCGAGAGGCGCGTGATGGAGAATTGGCGCGAGACCTGCGACCAGAGCGCCTCCTCGTTCCGGCGCCGGATCCCCCGCATGATGTTGAGCCCCCAGTCCTGCGTCTCGCCACCGCCATAGCGGAGCGTGAAGAAGGGGATCCGGAACTCGGCATACCACCCCAGGGAGTCGCGCGAGGTGCGGACCGTCCAGCTCGCGTCCCAATTGAGGTTGATCCCTCCCATCGAGCCCGCCTGCGCCCGGTTCTGGCCCGCCTGGAAGACCCCGCCTCCCTCGCCCTCGCGGATCACCTGCGCGTCATGCTCGATCCCCGAGGGGGTGGTGCCGAAGAGGAAGCCGTTCTGGCGGTCGAGATAGGTGTCGAGGATGATGGCGAAGTAGTCGCTGTTGGTCAGGGTGACGTCGCGGATCGTCTCGCTCGGCACGATGAGGTCCGGCTCGCGGTCGTAGAGCCAGGCGCCCACATAGAGGGCGGTGCCGTCGGTCAGGAGCCGCACCTCGGTGCGCTCCGTGACGGGGGTCCCCTCATAGGGTTCCCGCTGGACGAAGTCGGTGAGCACCGGGGCCTCGCGCCAGACGGCCTCGTCGAGGCGGCCGTCGAGGACGGGGGGTGTGGTGATCGTCGCGGCGCGGCCCACGCGCGGGGCGGGCGCCGGCCCCGCGGCGCGGGGGGCCATCGGCTGGGCCGCGACCGTCTGGACGACCCCGGCGAGGAGGAGCGTGAGGGAGCGGAGGCGCGGGATGAGCATCCGGGGAACCTAACCTTTCCGGCCGCCGCGTCACGCCGTACGTTCCCGCGGTCCCGACGGTCCCCCTGCGATCGGTGCGGCGCACCGATCCGTCACGACATGAGGTCTGGATGTCCCGACTCGCTCTCCGTGCCGCCCGATGGTGCGGCGCCGCCCTCCTCGTCGCGCTCCCGGCGCTTCCCGTGACCGCCCAGCTCCCCCGCGGGGTGACGGCTGGCCCCTGGATCGACCTCCTCGCCGGTGGCGCCGCGGCCCATTGGCGCAGCTATCGGGAGCCGACCCTCGAGAACGGGTGGCGCTACGACGCCGCGACCAAGATCCTCCGCCGCGAGGCCGGGAAGGACATCGTCACCACGCGCCAGTTCGGCGACTTCGAGCTCGAGGTGGAATGGAAGGTCGGCCCCAAGGGGAACAGCGGGATCTTCTACCGCGCCACCGAGGCCACCGATCGCATCTACGAGAACGCCCCCGAGATGCAGATCCTCGACAACGTCGGGCACCGTGATGGGGGGAGTCCCCTCACCTCCGCCGGCGCGAACTATGCCCTCCACGCCCCGCCGCGCGACGTCTCCAAGCCCGCTGGGGAGTGGAATCGCGCCCGCATCGTCGCCATCGGCTCCCATGTGGAGCACTGGCTCAACGGGGTGAAGCTGCTCGAGTACGAGCAAGGGTCGCCGGCGTGGACGGCGCTCGTGGCGAAGTCCAAGTTCGCGCAGTGGCCGCCGTACGGCCTCGCGATGCGCGGCCATATCGGGCTGCAGGACCACGGGGACGTGGTCGAGTTCAAGAACATCCGCATCCGGGAGCTCTCGCGATGATCAAGCTCAAACTCGGCGCGATGATGTTCCTCCAGTACTTCATCTGGGGGAGCTGGGGGGTCCCGATCGTCACCTATCTCGGGCGCGGCCTCGGCTTCGACGATGCGCAGAAACCGATCCCCTTCACGGTGATGGCGATCGCCGCCCTGGTGACCCCGCTCTTCATGGGGATCATCGCCGATCGGCTGGTGCACGCCGAGAAGCTGATGGCGACCTTGCATCTCGCGGGGGCCGCGGTGATGTGGATCGCGTCGAGCCAGACGCAGTTCCTCCCCTTCGCCTCGACCTTCCTCCTCTTCGCCCTCTGCTACACCCCCACGCTCGCCCTCGCGAACAACATCGCCTTCCATCATGTGAAGAGCGCGGAGCAGGAGTTCCCCGCGATCCGCGTGATGGGGACGGTCGGGTGGATCGCCGCGGGGATCCTGATCGGGAAGTTCCTGCAGGTGGAGGACACCAACGTCCCGATGCGCATCGCCGCCGGGGCGGGGGTGCTCACCGGACTCCTCTCGCTGACCCTCCCGCCGACGCCACCCAAGGGCGGGGATCGCCCCTTCCGCGTCTCCGATGCGCTCGGACTCGACGCGCTCGGCATGCTCAAGCACCGCGACTTCGCGGTCTTCATGCTCGGGAGCTTCTTGGTCTCGATCCTCCTGCAGTGGTACCACGCCTCGACCAATGACTTCCTGAACGAGATCGGCGTCGCGCAGCCCGCCTTCGTGATGACCTTCGGGCAGATGATCGAGGTGGGCTTCATGCTCCTCCTCCCGATCCTCCTCGTGCGCTTCGGGATCAAGGGGATCATGCTCGTCGGCGTGCTCGCCTGGTCGCTCCGCTACTTCGCCTTCAGCGCCGGGGACGCGGGGACGGGGATGTGGCTCATCTACGCGGGGATCCTGCTCCACGGGATCTGCTTCGACTTCTTCTTCGTGAGCGGTCAGATCTACACCGACCAGCGCGCGGGGGCACAGATGCGCGGCGCGGCGCAGGGGCTCCTCACCCTCGTCACCAACGGTCTCGGTTTCCTCGTCTCGACGATCGTCGCGGGGCAGGTGGTCGGCGCCTACGCCACGCAGCATCCCGACTGCACCGATGCGATGCAGGCCGCGGGGAGCTGCCTCAAGGTCACGCATGATTGGGCCGCGATCTGGACGATCCCCGCGGTCGGGGCGCTCGTCCTGCTCGTCGTGCTCGCGCTCCTCTTCCGTCCCGTCCCGCCCCCCACCGCCACCCGCTGAGGACTCTCCCATGGCCGGATCCCCTCTCGATCGTCGCACCTTCGTCGGCGGGCTCGCCGCCGCCGGCGCCGCGGCCGCCATCCCGCGGCCCCTCTATGCCTGGGCCGGCCAGCAGCCGAGCCAGAAGCTCCGCATCGCCTGCATCGGGGTGGGCGGGATGGGGTTCAACGATGTCCGCGGCGTGGCGGGGGAGCAGCTCGTCGCCTTCGCCGACGTGGACGACCGCTCCGCCGAGCGCGCGTATCGCGCCTACCCCTCGGTGAAGCGGTATCGCGACTTCCGGGAGATGCTCGAGAAGGAGCGCAACACCATCGACGCGGTCACCGTCTCGACGCCGGATCACACCCATGCGGTGGCGGCGATGATGGCGCTCAAGATGGGGAAGCACGTCTACTGCCAGAAGCCACTCGCCCGGACCATCGGGGAGGTGCGCGCGCTCAAGGCCGAGGCGGCGCGGCGTCCCAAGCAGGTGACGCAGATGGGGAACCAGGGCCACGCGGCCGAGGGGATCCGGCTCGTGCGCGAGTGGGTCGAGGCCGGGCTCATCGGGCCCGTGCGGCGCGTGGAATGCTGGACCAATCGCCCCATCTGGCCGCAGGCGGTGAATCGTCCCACCGATGCGCACAACATCCCCGAGACGATGGATTGGAACCTCTGGCTCGGCCCCTCGGCGAATCGGCCGTATCACCCGCGCTATGCGCCGTTCAACTGGCGCGGCTGGCTCGACTTCGGCACCGGGGCCATGGGCGATATGGCCTGTCACATCCTCGATGCCTCGTATTGGACGCTGGGCCTCAAGTATCCCTCGCGCATCACGCCGGAGAGCACCGCGCTCTTCAGCGAGAGCTTCCCGGCGGCCGAGCGCATCACCTACGAGTTCCCGGCGCGCGGGGACCAGCCGCCGGTGACGATCACCTGGCGCGACGGCTCGATCTTCCCACCCAAGCCCGAGGGGTGGCCTGAGAGCGAGGACTGGCCGCACGATCGCGAAGGGGGCCAGCTCTGGATCGGCGACAAGGGGATGATCCTCGCCGGCACGTATGCGGAGAATCCGCGCCTCCTCGACAAGACACTGATGGCGCAGGTCACCGCGACCCCGGTGCCGCAGAAGTACCCGCGGACGCGCGGCGTCTATCAGGAGTGGATCGACGCATGCAAGAACGGCACGCGCGCCGGGAGCGACTTCGCGGGCTACGCGGGGCCGATGACGGAGATGATCCTCATCGGATGTCTCGCCGTGCGGATGGGCCGCACGCTCGAGATGAACCCAGAGACGGGGGAGATCCTGAACACCACCCCGCCGTCAGAGTGGATCCTTCCCGCGTACCGGAGCGGGTGGTCGCTCTGACGCTCGTCGAAGCGTACGTCGATCAGCTCGAGACCGCCGTCGCCGCCGAGCGGAACGGGGCGGGTCGGCTCGAGCTCTGCGGACCGGGGGAGGGGGGACTGACCCCCTCCCCCGCATTGTTGCGCGCCGTGCGCGAGGCGGTGCGGATCCCGGTCCACGCGATGGTGCGCCCGCGCACGGGGGACTTCGTGTACACCGCCGCGGAGTTCGCGCAGATGCGGGCCGAGGTGGCGATGGTGAAGGCTGCTGGGGCCGCGGGCGTGGTCTTCGGGATCTCACATCCCGATGGCACGCTCGACCTCGAGCGGATGCGCGACCTGATCACCGAGGCACGCCCGATGCGGATCGGGGTGCATCGCGCCTTCGATGCGACCCCCGATCCCGATGCGGCGCTCGATCAGCTGATCGCGCTCGGTGTGGACGTGATCCTCGCCGCCGGCCACGCCCCGACAGCGGAGGAGGGGATCGCCTGCCTCGCGCGGCTCCATGCGCGGGCCGCCGGCCGGACGATCATCATGCCAGGGGGCGGGGTGCGTGCGCCCAATGTGCAGCGCATCCTCCGCGACACGGGCGTGCAGGAGGTGCACGCCCGTGCGTCGGATCCTACGGTCTTCGCGGCGCTGGTCCGCGCCGTGCGAGGTTAGGGCTTCCAGGTCCCCTTGGCGACCTTGGGGACGAATCGCTCCACCCCAGAGGCCGGATACCGGAGCGTCCGCCCCTCCTCCGCCGAGCGATACGCCGTCATCAGCATCTTCACCACCTCGAGCCCATCCTCGAAGGTGAGGAGCGGCGTCTCCTTCCCGAGGAAGACGCGCACGAAGTGGCGATCCTCCCCCGTGTATCCGTAGGCGAGATACTCCTCGGGCACCACCGGCATCACCCCCTGCTCGGCGTTCTGCTTCTCCACGAGATCCTCCCCGGCGCGCCCTGTCACCTCGCGCGAGAAGAAGAGCTGCAGCCCGGAGTCGAGGGAGTTCCACTTCATGGAGTACTCGGGGCCGAGGAGTTCGGCCGAGAGCCGGAGCCCGGCGCCGACGAAGCTCCAGCTGGTGCTCGCCTCGCCGATCACGCG
The DNA here is from genome assembly GCA_903906325.1 of uncultured Gemmatimonadota bacterium. GTDB lineage: Bacteria > Gemmatimonadota > Gemmatimonadetes > Gemmatimonadales > Gemmatimonadaceae > Pseudogemmatithrix. Next base: position 1,770 of record CAIVJV010000354.1, on the reverse strand, counting down.
ATGGCCGTCCGCGGTCTCGAACTCGATCATCACGGAGGCGAAGTCCTCGCTCGGCCGCTTCGCATAGTCCACCTGCGGGCCCATCATCTTCTTGAGGCGCTTCACATACTCCGGGCGCGACCACTTGAGTGAGGCGATATGTCCGGTGACGCGCGTCGGCTTCACCGTGCGGAGGGGCTGCCCCGGCGCGGTGAGGAGGTACCGCACGACGAGCGCCGAGTGGCACATCATGTCGTTGAGCACGCCGCCGCCTTGGAGGGCGCCCTGCCAGAACCAGGGCATGTGCGGTCCCGAGTGCTCCTCCGCCGCGCGGGCGAGGTAGGGGCGTCCCGTGGTCGCCGCACCGCGCGCCCAGAGGAGCTTCTTCCCCGCCTCCACATGGGGGGCGAAGAGCTGGTTCTCGAGGTAGCCGGTCTTCAGCCCGACGCTCTTGACGAGCCGGAGCACCTCCTGCGCCTCGGCTACGTTCCGGGCGAGGGGCTTCTCGCAGGCGATCCCGCGGAGCGTGCCCTTGCCGCGCTTGATGGCATGGACGATCTCCTCGACGTTCTCGATGCGCGCCTGGTTGGGGCCGCAGAGCCAGAGGGCGTCGATCCCCGGGTCGGCGACCATCTCGGTGATGCTCTTGTAGGCCTTGGCGGGCCCGACATCGAGGTCCCGCGCGAGCTTCGCCGCGCTGGCGGCGTTGGTCTTGTTCGGCGACCAGACGCCGAGGACATCGGCATCACGGACGCCCTGCCAGGCCTGGAGGTGGAAGCGGGTGTTGAAGCCGGAACCGATGAAGCCGACGCCGAGGCGGGAGGCAGGCATGAGGGAGGGAAGCTGGAGGCGAGAAGCTGAAAGCTGAACGCTGAAAGCTGGGTCTCGCGAACTGGCTCCGCTAGTTCCTGCCGCGTTGTCCCTGTCTTTCAGCCTTCAGCCTAAAAGAACATGAACTGGAACCGTCCCCCGCTCGAGCCCAGCGAGCTGAAGCGCTGGTTCACGATGGTGTTGTAGATCGATCCGAAGGTGTAGCGGATCCCGATGTTCGTGGTGATCCGGAACCCCGTCTGGAGGGCCTGGCGCTGGAGGAGGATCTCCTCCTCGGTGTTGCCGGCCGCCGGCAGGTAGATCTGGTCGCGCACGCGGGCCGCCGAGCCATTCACGTTCAGGGAGAACCCACGCCCCAACCGGAGGTCGGCATTGCTGGTGAAGGTGAGGGCATGCCGATCGAAGTCGTGCAGGTAGTTCAGCCAGTCGAGCGAGAGGTTCAACGTCCCCCACTGCTGGCGTGAGACGAACGAGGCGGTGAGCTGCTGCGAGAGGCGGAGCTCCGACGTCTCCCCGTAGACGGTCTCGCGCTGATAGTCGTAGTAGTTCGGCCCGATGTTGTAGAGGAAGGTCAGCTGGCGCCGCGTCTGCTCGGTCCACGGGAAGTAGTTGTACTCGATCGCCGGCTGGACCCGGAGGGCGATGTCCTGGTTGAGGAAGTCGGAATACCCGACACCGAGCTTCATCCCCGCCGACCAGTGGGTCGAGAGCGAGCGCACGGTGAGCGAGTTCAGGTTGTAGGTCCGCTGTTCGTTGGTGACGGTGAAGGCGGGGCGCGTCTGGGTGGCGGGGATCTTGAACTTCGATTCGTTGATGTTCCCGCTCATCGAGAGGTTGAGCTTCCAATCCGCCGTGCTCCGGTTGGCCGAGAACGAGAGGGAGCCGTTGATCTGCTGCTGCCGATCCTCGGCGCGCACGAAGGTGTTGGCGTTCGTGGAATAGGTCCAGAGGTTCCACGGG